>CALVYD010000034.1 GCA_944371995.1 uncultured Bacilli bacterium | reverse complement strand
AATTAAAGATTTATGCTCCCTATGGACTAGAAGACTTATTTAGTTTAATAATTAGACCAGTAAAAAAAGATGCAACCCTGAAAGTTTATGAAGAAAAAGTAAAAAAATGGCAACAAAAATGGCCAAAATTAACAATAATTTCATGGAGTTAACACAAAAAAAGCCCATGGATGTGATAAAATAGAAAGAAGAAGTCAGAAAGGAGAAAATATGAAAAATCAAGTAATAGAGTTTAGAGGAAATCCAATGGAAGTAATAAATAATACTTTTCGAAATAGTAATATAATTTTCAATTTAGATGAAGCTAGTATGGAAGAAATAAAATCATATTCGCATATAGTAGAGCGAAATCAAGTTCCAGCATTATTAAAAGATCAAGTTCCAACAAGCAAAGTGTTTTTCTTGTTAACCGACGAAAGTATTAGTCTAGAAGAATTAAATTATCCTGAAACGTATTTAGCAATTGCAACTACTAATAATGAGGAGTATCCATATAAAATCTTAGGAAAATATTCTCCTAGAGAATTATATATCACCCGGAAAGATGGAGAAAATGTTTTTTTACAAATGAACCAGAGCAAATTAAAATTATTAAAGAAAAATAGTAATTGATAATAAAAAAGATAGTCTGCAGATGAAAATGCCAACACTTCATCAAGAACAACAAAACAAGAAAGGGTATAAAAAGGAAAAAATGAATAAAGAGTTAGAACGATTAAAAATAACAACAAGCTTAGATTGCTTCTTTTGTGGATTTATTTTAAGTGATAACGAAGAAGAATTAAATATTGCAATAAATGGATTAGGAAATCAGGTAACACAGATAACAGATTGTGACAGTGTAGAAAAGATAAAAACAGTAAAAGATAGAGTCATGAAAGGAGAAAAATTAATATTATCTAATCTCTCACCATTATACAAAATTTTTGCAACAGGTGATAAAGAAAATCACGATGGAATATATCAATTCTATCAAAAATTTACAGAAGCTTATAGAGATAGACTTTGGACAACCACAGGGCAAATATATTTTGTATTATCTAAAGAGGAAGAAGAACAATTCTATCATCCGGGAACAATGAGAGATAATCACTTTAGAACGATGTTAATGAAAACATTTGATTTAACAAAACAAAAAACTTATAGAAAGGAAATGTAAAAATGTTAACAGTTAATTGTCAAAGTAGTATTAAAATAATAGAAGAGAAAATAATTTATTTTGATCCATTAAAAGTAGAAGAATTACATGATGCCGACTATATTTTTATAACACATACGCACTGGGATCATTTTTCCAAAGAAGATATTTTAAAAATAAGGAAAGAAACTACCAAAATAATTGGACCAAATGATATCCAAGAAGAATCATTAAATATGGGATTTCAAAAACAAAATATTTATCTAGTAGCACCATATCAAGAACTATCTTTTGAAAATATAAAAATAAAAACAGTACCAGCCTATAACAAAGAAAAACCATTTCATCCAAAAGAAAATTTCTGGGTAGGTTACGTAGTAACAATCAATAACACGACATACTACATCCAGGGAGATACAGATGCTTTAGAAGAAAATGAAAAGATTAATTGCGATATATTATGTATTCCCATTGGCGGTACTTATACGATGGATAAAAAAGAAGCAGCGGAATTTACGAATAAACTAAATCCCAAAACAGTAATACCAATTCACTATGGATTAGTAGTAGGAACAAAAGAAGATGTTGACTGGTTTAAGGCCAATGTAAATAAAGAAATAGAAGTAAAAGAATTAATTACATTATAACTATAAATAGTAGGCAGATAATACTGCCTTTTTTGGTGCGGTAAAATTGCAACTTATTGCTTTTTATAAGAAATTATGGTATAATCAGTGCACATATTGAAGAGGGATTACTTATGGAAATAATCAATACTAATAAAAAACAGAAAATAGAAACAGTTATAGCTGAAATGATGTTATCATCAACACTAAATGGAAAAGAATTAGTAAAAGAATATCTAAAAGCACAAGAAAAATTAGAAAGAAATGAATCGTTATCCGCAGCAGAGTCTATTAAATTATTAGGATTAATAAAATCTACGATAGAGGATTATAAGGAAGAAATTTCAGGTCTTAAAAAAAGCAAAAAAGAAATAAGGGTTGCCAATTTTTTATTAAAAATAACTAGTATCTTTTTAGGTGAAGAGGGATTAGTGTATAGAAATTATGCAACTGCTAGCCAGACCAGTATACAAAACATTTTTCCTAATTTAGAAAGAGTAGAACAAGCAGTAGAAGATGCAAAAGATAATTTAGACTCTGAAAAGATAGTAAATACAATAGTAGCATACAAAGAATTAGTAAAATATAGTCGCTTAATGGATTCAGCGCATAGAAAACCAGAGCAATTATCAAGTAAAAATACAGAAGATATAGAACAAATATCTCAAGAATTAGAAAAAACGCAAGTCAAAATAAATCAATTAACCAGTAAACCTAGTAGAGGAGGTCAATATGGATTTAGAAAAAAATAAAAAAACAATTATGCAATTGATATTATTTACCATAATAGTAATCTTTGCTTTTATAAATATTTCCTATCTTTGGACATTTATAAAATATATAATCGCTATATTTATGCCTTTTATTATAGGAGCAATGATAGCCTTTGTCTTAAATGTTTTACTAAATGTAATAGAAAATAAATTATTTAAAAAATTAAATAAGAAAAAATCAAAAACATGGAAAAAGTTAAAAAGACCAGTCTCGCTTATAACAACTTTTGTTATCATTATAGCTTTAATTGCCTTAATACTAGGACTAATTATTCCACAATTAAAAAATACGGTAGAATTATTCACAGAAAACTTTGATTCCTACAGAAAACAAAGCGTAGAATTGCTAGAAAAAGTAGGAATAGAAAGAAAAACAATTAATAAACTAAATAATAATATAGAAAATATTCAAGAGGAAATAACCAAATATATAAGTGAAAATAGTGATGAAATCATGCAAACGACAGTAGGTGTTGCAACGACAGTAGCTGGTACAGTAACATCCATGGTATTAGGAATTGTCTTTGCTATCTATATTTTATTAAAAAAGGAAGATTTAACAAGACAATTTAAAAAATTAGCCAGAGCTTATCTTCCAGAAAAAAGGCAAAAAACACTTGAAAAGATCAGTGTACTATCCAATAAAACATTTGGTAACTTTGTCTCTGGACAATGCATAGAAGCATTAATTATAGGAATACTTTGCTTCATTGGAATGTTAATATTACAAATTCCATATGCTCCAACAATTGCTGTATTAGTAGGATTTACAGCTTTAATTCCTGTATTTGGAGCTTTCATTGGAACCGCTATTGGTGCTTTCTTAATATTAATGGTAGACCCTACCAAAGCATTAGTATTTGTCATCTTTATCATTATACTTCAGCAACTAGAAGGAAATCTAATTTATCCAAAAGTAGTAGGAAACTCCGTTGGATTACCAGGAATCTGGGTCATGGTCGCCGTAACAGTAGGCGCAAGTATAGGAGGAATACTAGGAATGTTACTTAGTGTTCCAGTATGTTCTATTTTATATAGTATATTAAGAACGAACGTAAATGATAGAATTGATCAAAAAAATAAAACTCAAATTATACTAAACCAAAAAGAAAAGAAAAAAATATAATAACTAAAAAGAGAAGTGAAAATGGAACTTCTCTTTTATAATGTCATATTTTGAATAATATAGTCTAAAAACATCTGGCATCCTAACGTAATTTCTTGATAAGTAAGAGCAAAATTTCCCGTATACCAAGGATCGTCAATATCTTTTTTATTATCACAAAAGTCAAGAATGCGAAAAACTTTATGATTAGTATCACTGCCAAAAATACGCATCATAGAAGAAATATTATAATGATCCATTCCAATAAAATAGTCGAACGCATTATAATCACTTTTCTCTAGTTTACTAGCAGAATGATTACCATAAGGAATATGATGATGTTCTAATTCTAAAATAGTGCCTGAATGCATAGGGTTTCCTAACTCTTCACTACTAGTACCTTTAGAAGAGATAAAAAAACTATCAGCAAGTCCTCGCTCATATACCATATTTTTAAAAATAAACTCAGCCATAGGACTTCTACAAATATTTCCTAAGCAAACAAAACAAACACGAATCATGCCTATCATCCTTTCTTCTATTAGAATATCATAAAACGAAAGATTACCCAAGAAATTATGCTATAATATAAATATAATGATAAAGAGAGGGATAACATGACAAAAGAAGAAAAAGAATATTTAGAATTTGCCAAAGAATTAAGTAAAGAAGCAGGAAAGATAATGTTAGAATATTTTAGTAAAGAAAACTTCTATAGTTATAAAGCGGATAAAACGATTGTTACAGAAGTGGATAAAAAAATAAATACATTTATCATTGACGAAATAAAGAAAAAATACCCTGGGCAAGCTATTTTAGGAGAAGAAGAAAAATATGGGAAAAGTGCGTATACATGGATTTGTGACCCTATTGACGGAACAGCTATGTATGCTAGAAAAATACCTATCTCTGTATTTTCTTTAGCCTTAGCAAAAGATGGAATTCCAATACTAGGAGTAGTTTATGACCCGTTCACAGATAATTTATATAGTGCATTTAAAGGGAATGGAGCATATCAAAATAACACTCCAATAAAAGTAAATAATTATGAGTTAGAAGATCCAAACTCTCTAATGAATTTTGATATCTGGCCAACAGCTGAATATAATCTATACCCTATATTAGAAATATTAGGTAAAAAAATATATACAGTAAGTATAGGAAGTATTATAAGAGCAGGAATAGAAATTGCTAAAGGAGGGTTTTCGTTAGCTATATTTCCAGGAACCAAAGATAAAAACTATGATGTTGCAGCTCTAAAAGTAATCGTAGAAGAAGCAGGTGGAAAAGTAACCAATCTTTTTGGTGAAGAAGAGCGATATGACCAATCTATTCACGGAGCAATCATCAGCAATAAAGTAATACATGAGGAAATAGTAAAATTAGTAAAGGAAAACTTAAAATAAGAAACTCAAAAACAATACCTCATTAAAACAAAAAAACTTTATGACAAACATAATGCATGTTATAATAAAAATAATATAATAGTAGAAAGTAGTGAGAATATGCAAGAACAAGGAAATGATTTATTAAGAATAGAGCATGCTAAAGGAGTACTAATTGAACCTAATGGGACTTTGCATTTTTTTGGAGAACAAAGATACGAGTCAGCATTCGAAATAACAGACGAAAATGACCATGAATCTAGTTTTAATGCAACAATTGCCGATGAAGCATGGTTTCAAGAACTAACAGAAAAAAGAGGCTTTAGATATCAAAAAACAGGAGATGGAAGTGCCATAAATATCCATAGACAAACACCTATCTGGGCAGGAAATGGAATTATAGTAATATTAAATGACTCACATTTAACGGCAAAAGGAGACGAATATAACTTTTTTACTTTTCAACTTCCAACACAATTATCACCTGAACAACAAGAAGTATTAGAAGCAAGTTATACCGGACTAAAAGAAATGATAGAAAGAAAACATTCTTATGTAGATGGAATGGCCTATGACCAAAATGGTAACGATGCCTGGAATGACGTTAATTTTAATGTAGATAATATAGATGAAATTTATGACAGAATGAATTTAAATAAAACGCAAGGTAAGAAAAGATAAAGCAGTGATAAATAGAGATAATTGTATAGTAAAAAAGTAAAATTTTAATGGTAAAAGAAAAGCAGATACTAAGAAATGTGAAATTTTCTAATTGGTCATCTAGAAGAGATAAGCTATGAAGTATGAATTTATAAAATACTAGCAGTTATAGAACATATCAAAATATAAAAATAGAGATTTTAAAATAAAACTGTTGAAATAAAAAGAATGAAAAAAAATTAAACTTACCAAAACAATAGTTGATAGGGTATGAATCAAATATTCAAGTATCAAAATAGCTAGCTTAAAATAAGTTATTTTCCATAGATATCATATAAAAATAGGAGTAGGAGGGCACTATGATTTTAATAATTCCCTTAATAGTTTTATTAATTATTTTTGCAGTAAGAATAAATAGTTTATCAAATGAATTAATCAAGTTAAAAGAAGAAAATGATATGCTACATCGTAATATCTATAACATGGCAAGTAAACTAAATAATCAAGCAAAGAAAAAAGAAAAAATAATCAAACAACAACCAGATCAAGAACATCCTATAAAAAAAGAAAGTATTCAAGACCAAAAAGTAATAGTACCAAAACAAGAAATCAATAAAAATAATTTAATATTAGTAACAGGTTCTATTTTTATAATTATGGCCTCACTTCTATTTTTAACGTCGACTTGGAATATTCTACCAAACATTATAAAAACTATCGTATTATTCTTATTAATATTTATTTTTCTTGGAACAAGTTATTTTGCTGGTGAAAAATTAAAAGTAGAAAAAACAGCCAGAACTTTTTTCTACATCGCTATGATCTACATTCCAATATGTCTATATTCTATAGGTTATCTAGGTTTACTAGGCGATTATTTTTCAAAAGACAGTATAGGATTTTTTCTGTATCTAACTTTAGTATTTTTAATAACTAGTGGAATCTACATTCTAGCATCAAAAAAAGAACAAAACTTATTATATGGTAATTACATATTTCAATTACTAGCAGTATTTTGTTTTGGAATATTCCTAAATCAAGGATATGAAACAATATATTTATTGCTAACATTCTATAATCTGGCCATTTTAATAAAAAATGTCTATTGTAAAAAGTCTAAATTTTCTCATATTACAGAACTAGTATTAGAAATTATGTTATCTATAATATTAATTATAAACACAACAGGACACATATTTTTAGTACAAATGCCAATGGAATTTCAAATACCAATAAACAGTATTTTATCTTTACTTGTATTATTAGGAATAACTATTTATAAAGGAAAAGAAAATAACTATTTCTCTGCACTTAGCGAATTGTTGCTAATAATGTTAACGGCAAGTATAATAACCAAACTAGCTTTTTCACAAACACTAAATGAAATAATAATACTTCTTACGTTAATTTTAATATTTATAAAAACAGAACTATCGCAACACAAAAACAAACAATTAAACTGGATAGTTCTAATCACATCTTTTCTATGTTTGTTTTTAATTTCCGGACAAAACTCTTTAGTAATTTCTATACTAATAATAGCAGTAGCAATCATAATGAATATCTATCATTATATAAAAACAAAGAATATAATAAACGCTGCTTTAAATATCTGGTTAATAACACTATTGTATATTTTAATAGTAGATATATTAAATCTTACTTATCAAGACTTTATCTTCTTATTAACAGCAACACAACTATTAAAAATAGTACTAGATAAAAACATAAAAGACAAAAATATGAAAAAAGTAATAGAAATAAACAACAATATCATTCTATTACCAAATTTATTTTACTTTGCACTAATAGAAATATTCAATAATGGAAATACTGTATTTATAATACCACTACTAGTAATCATAACAAGTTATGTAAATTATAAAAATGAAAAAGAGTCTTATCAACTAGCTATTATATATATTGCAGTAGCCGCTTTATTAGCAACCATTAATAATATTCTACTAATAACAAAAGAGTCTTACTTATCACTGGTAATAGTTACCTTAATAACCATATTATATAAACTAATAACAAAACAAAAAATAAAAGAAGAAAAAGTATTTATGACACTCTACTTATTAACACTGTTAGGAATATCTTCCTTAACAAATGATATCCCTAAGACAATAGCCCTAATAACTATTGTTTTAACGTTACAATACAATGATAAATACCTACATAATAAACTAGTAGAATACTTATCTTATATTTTCTTAACATTAGGTCTTTTTATAACAGATATTTATATCTTAAATATACATATAAATCCGATTTTAAATTTAATATTAATTATTACCTGGTTTGTAAAAAGTTATCTAAATACAAAAGCAGGTATAACAGACTATATGACAATACTATATATTATACTGGTTTTTTTCGAATACACCTGGATAAGAGATTTATTACTAATTGTATGGTATTTTGCAAATGAAAGTAGAAGAAAAGAAAATCCTTATATTACAAAAAGTATTCTCTATATAACTTGCTGGGATATATACAATAATATTCTTTACAAATTAAAACTATTAGATGTAGTAGTATTACAACTGATAAGGCATATATCATTATTATTCTTAGTAACAAGAACTATCATAAAAAATCAAAATCCAAATATAGCAGTCAAACTAGAATGGATTATCAGTAGTATACTTTATGTAATTGCTATAGGAATGTATAAAGATGAACTAGATGGAATTTTAGTAGTAACTCTTCTAATTCTGATTATGATAATAGGGTATAAGAAAAAAATAGCACCTGCATTTTTTGTAAGTTTAATATTTATAATAATGAATGCTTTCTTATTAACAAGAGAATTCTGGTTTAGCTTACCATGGTGGCTATACTTACTAGTAATAGGCTTTGTACTAATTATATTTGCGACAAATAATGAATTGCAAAAAGATATGAAAGAGAAAAAAATAGTAAAAATATGGAAAAAATATTTTAAAGATGAGGTATAATGAAAGAAAGTAGAAAGGGAAAAATAATGGAAGATAACTATCAAAAAGAATTAGAAGAAATAATAAAAGAGTTAAATGTCAATGTAGAAACAGGATTAACAACCAAGGAAGCAAAAAAAAGACAAGAAGAATACGGTCCAAATGAATTACAACAAAAAAAGAAAAAAACCATAGGAAAAATGATTTTAGAGCAACTAACAGATAAAATGATTATTATTTTATTAATAGCATCAGCACTATCGTTCTTACTAGGAGAAAAAATAGAAGGTTTTGTCATCTTGTTTATTATCAGTATTAATATTGTAATCAGCGTAATTCAAGAGAAAAAAGCAAGTAATGCTCTAGAAGCACTAAAAAATATGAATGCACCACATTCTTTGGTATTAAGAAATGGTAAATTAGAAAAAATACTAGCAAGTGAGTTAGTACCTGGAGACATTGTCCATCTGGAAGCAGGAAACATTATACCTGCTGATATCAGATGGATAGAAGAACACGATATTTTAGTAGATGAGTCTGCTCTAACTGGAGAAAGTGTACCAGTAGAAAAAGATAAAGATTATATTGGAAGTTCTGAAGAACCATTAGGTGAAAGAAAAAATATGGGATACTCATCAACCATTATTAGTAATGGTACCGGAACTGGTATTGTTACAGCGATTGGAATGTCAACAGAAATAGGTACGATAGCCAAATTATTAGATACGGATAATGGTCTAGAGACACCATTAAAGCAAAAACTAAATAAAATTGGAAAAGTACTAAGTATCTTAGGAATTATTATAAGTATCTTAATCTTTATTATTGGTTTACTTCATGGACAAAACTTAATTGATATTTTAATGATTGCCATATCTTTAGCAATCTCAGTAATACCAGAAGGCCTTCCTGCAACAGTAACAGTAGTTATGGCAATTGGTGTACAAAGAATGGCTAAAAAACGAGCGCTAGTAAAACAATTACCAGCCGTAGAAACCCTAGGAAGTGCAACAGTTATTTGTACAGATAAAACCGGAACACTAACAGAAAATAAAATGACAGTAACAGAATACTTTACGGCCGATAACTTACTAGAAAATAAGGAAAATACCTTAACAGAAAAACTAGTAACTTGCGGTGTATTGTGTAATAACGCTAACATCATTAATGGAGAAATGCAAGGAGATCCAACGGAAGGAGCATTATTACTATTTGCTGAAAAGAACAATTACAATGTAGAACAAATCAAAAAAGAAAATGTAAAAGAACATGAAAAACCATTCGACTCCGATCGTAAGCTAATGACTGTAGTATGCAAAACAAAAGATAAGAAACATATAGCCTATACGAAAGGTGCTCCAGAAGAACTAGTAGAAAAATGTACATATGCTTTGATAGATGGTAAAAAGAAAAAATTAACCAAAGAGGACAAACAAAAAATTCTAAATAAGAGTGAAGAACTAGCAACAGAAGCTCTAAGAAGTCTAGCTTTCGCTTACAAAACAGAAAAATTAAAAGAAAACGAAGTAGAAGAAGATTTAATATTTTTAGGTATTGTTGGAATGATTGATCCACCAAGACGAGAAGTAATGTCATCCATTAAAAGTTGTCATACAGCGGGTATTAGAGTAATTATGATTACTGGAGACCATAAAGCAACAGCAGTAGCGATTGCTAAAAAGTTAGGAATCTATCAAGAAGGGGATTTAGCTGTTAATGTAGAAGAATTCCATGAAATGACAAGAGAAGAGCTACATAAAAAATTACCAAGAATTAGCGTTTTCTCAAGAGTTAGTCCTAAAGATAAACTAGATATTGTAAATGCTCTACAAGAACAACATGAAATCGTAGGAATGACTGGTGATGGAGTAAATGATGCCCCTGCCTTAAATACCGCAGATATCGGTATTGCCATGGGAAAAAATGGTACAGATGTTGCTAAAGATGCTGCAGATATGTTGCTATTAGATGATAATTTCTCAACCATTGAAGTAGCTATCAAAGAAGGAAGAAGAATATATAGAAACATTCAAAAAGTAATTCAATTCTTATTAACAGGAAATATTGCCGAAGTATTAACCATCTTTTTAGCAATGGTATTTAATTTACAAGCACCAATATTAGCAGTTCATATTTTATTTGTAAACCTAATTACCGACACACTTCCAGCACTAGCTCTAGGAGTAGATCCAGCGAATAAAAACACCATGAAGCATCCTCCAACCAAAAAAGGAACATTATTTGAAAAAAGTATGGTTTATAACATTGCTTATTATGGAGCACTATTAACACTATTATCATTCAGTGCCTACTTTACAGGACTACAAACAAGTTATGAAACAGCGATCACCATGACCTTTGCAACATTATGTCTATCGCAAATAGTTCACGCAATGAATCAGCATTCTAACACATTATCTTTCTTTTCCCAAGACCAACCAAAAAACAAAATGCTATTCTTAGCCATGACTGCATCCGTTTTAATGTTAATGATTATTGTCCTTGTACCAGTATTAAGAGATTTCTTCTCAATCGTTCCATTAACACTAAAACAATGGTTAATAGTAATTGGTCTGTCATTAATGCCATTAGTAGTATCAGAGATTCTAAAATTATTTGCACCAAAAGAAGAAAAATAAAAGGAGTAGTAGTATGAAAAAATTAACAAATACAGCACTTGTCTACGCAATAGTAGCCATGCTTTGTGGAATTATTTACAGGGAAGGAAGTAGATTCCTAGAACTAACAGAACCAAATACTTGGAGTTTTACTCATACCCATTTCTTTGTATTAGGAATGTTCTTTTTCCTAATCGTTCTATTATTAGAAAAAGAATTTCACATAACTAAAGATAAGAAGTTTAAAGCATTTTATATTATCTATAATATAGGATTAATACTAACAGGCATCATGTTATGGATAAGAGGAATTGCCGATATTGTAGATGATTTTTATGTAAACTATGACAAAATGATTAGTGGAATTAGTGGAATAGGACATATTCTATTAGGAATAGGAATCATTTTATTCTTTATTATACTAACCAAAAAAGTAAAAGAAGAAAAAAGATAGCAAATAAGTAGCAACGTGAATTTTTAAACTAAATGCAGTTTTAAAAAATAAAACTTAATTTACAAGACTTATTACTGGTTTAGAATAAGAAAACGGAAATAAGTCTTTTAATTTTGTTTAATATTAGCTAATATTATTTAAATTATTGCATGACAAAATTACGGAGGTTATTTCCGTTTTTCATACTAATTTCAGTTTTTTCAATATAACTAGAGTAATTGAATAGTCGTAAGATGTGTATATTTATAGATAACAAACAAAGATGAACTTTGTTTGTATTAAGTATTATATTCAATAAAATGTAAAAATCAAGGGTTTTATAAACTCATTTCATTCGCCCTTGATTTTTATATTTTATTAGACTACTATCAGACTTATTTCAGTTTTTTATTATAAAACGGAATTCCAAATAAAAATCTACGGCAAATAAGTAGCAAGCAAGGGCCAGCTTGCTTTTTTTCACGTTTTATGATAAAATATGCTCGCATTGAGAGGGATGAATATGAATATATTTGAAGAATCAATTAATAAAGGAGTACCAGTAGAAACTCCAATTATATTAAGAGTAAGTGATTTATATGCAATATGTAGTGATAAAAGAAAAATAGAAAGTATCATAGAAGAAAATTTTGCAAGATATACCGATTTTCTAAATGAAATAGCACATCCAGAAGATATAGAATTATTCCAATCCTTAGGAGTAGTAACCAATGAAAAAACACTAGAAAAAAGTTTATGTTTTGCACCATCAGCCTTTATTTCCTCAATTTTTATTAGTTTAAATATAGATGATATATATAATAAAGTAGCAACATTCAATCAAGAATCTGATACAAATCAAGACTTACATAACTGGATAAAAACAAAATCAAAAGATAGATTAGAGTTATTAGCCAGAACAAATACCGAAGAAGAATTAAAAGAAGAGTTCCCTGCTTTATACATAAAGTATAAAAAGCAAGATAAATTAATGAAAGATTTAATAACGGAATTTCGTGCTGTAAGAAAGGCCACATCCATATCAACAGTAAAAAAGATACCAATAATAAAAAGATTAACAAAAACTCTTCATAGATTAGGCTTCAAAAATGAGCAAGAATTAATGAAATGTAAAGGAAAGTTACCAGTAGACAATTTCTGCACTAGATACAAGAATTCATTAGAAGAATTAATAGATAAGGTAGATCAGGTGACAGAGTATGTAACAACGCATCCACTTAATTTTGACAGTATCTCCGAAGAGGATAGTGAAAAGTTATCTCTTTATATTGCTAATCAATTCTTACAATTATGTGATATGTCAGAAAAGAAAGACAAGCAAAGATATTTGTATCATCTAACAAGTTATTTTAATGAAAAACCAGAACGAAAAGTAGATGATAAGACAGTAATTACCATTGGAAAGATAGAAAATCTGACTTAGGTTTAAAAGAAGAAGGAGGAGTAATAACTCCTAAAGCATTATACAATATATATAAACAAATAGTGGTAGAAAATCCAGAATTACATGTAATAGATTTTGTAACAATGGATTTTTCTGGAATGGATTTAGCAGAAGTAGAATCATTTATGATAGAATATTTACAAGATTTAAAAGCAAACTGGGAAATTATACCTCCAAGCGAAATGGATAAAGACTTTATACCAAGAGATAAAAATGCAAGAAATTATTTAACAGAAGAAGAAAGACAACAAAAACAAGAAAAATTAGTAGAATTATATATGCAAAAAAAGGATTTCTATGATAGAACAGATCCCTTCTTTAGAATCATAGGAAAGAATACCTTTGAAGGATATGTTGGTCATATTTATACAAATGGAAAAGTAGTATTAGATAAATTCTTTGAAAATCAAGATACCGGTAGAGTAGCAGAAAATCAAGCAATTTATGTTATGAATATTAGTGATTTCTACCGATTATCTTCTCTTCCAAAACAAGAATTAATTCATAATCCATTATGTAAAAGAATCTATCATGCCGGTAACTGGCAAGGTAAAATCCAAACAGTAATCGAAGATAAAAGAAAAAGTAAAACCGCAGAAGAGTTAAAAAAATTAATTAAAACTGGAAATGTTCAAAAGTAAAATACCTTATTATTTTATAAGGCATTTTCTTTAAATAAAAATTAGCACTCTTACTTGACAAGTGCTAAAAACAGAGTATAATATACAATGAGAGAGGTGATAATATGTATAATAACTATCAACAAGAACAAGAAGAAAATGTTCTTGAAAAATATGGACGAGATATTACTGCCGATGCTAAAGCTGGTAAAATTGATCCAGTAATCGGTCGTGATGAAGAAATTCGTAGTATCACCAGAGTATTATCAAGAAAAACAAAAAACAATCCAGTTCTAATTGGTGAACCTGGTGTAGGAAAAACAGCCATCGTAGAAGGACTTGCATTAAGAATTATCAAAGGAGATGTACCATCTAGCTTAAAAGATAAAACTATCTGGGAACTAGATATGGCATCTTTAATTGCTGGTGCCAAATATCGTGGTGAGTTTGAGGAAAGACTTAAAAAGGTCTTAAATGAAATTAAGAAAAGTGAAGGCGACATCATCATGTTTATCGATGAGATTCACATGATAGTTGGTACTGGTAGAACCGATGGTGCTATGGACACTTCAAATATCTTAAAACCAATGCTTGCTCGTGGTGAAATTCATGTAATAGGTGCAACAACACTAAATGAATATAGACAATATATAGAAAAAGATGGAGCACTAGAAAGACGTTTCCAAAAAATCAAAGTAGAAGAACCAAATGTTGAAGATACTATCACAATTCTACGTGGATTAAAAGAACGTTTTGAAATTCATCATGGTGTAACGATTCAAGATAAAGCACTAATCGCTGCTGCGACATTATCAAATAGATATATTACAGATCGTTATTTACCAGATAAAGCAATCGACTTAGTAGATGAAGCTTGTGCAACTATTCGTGTACAAATGGACTCTGTTCCATTCGAACTAGACAACTTAACTCATCGAATTATGAGACTAGAAATCGAACGTCAAGCCATCAAAAAAGAAAAAGACGAAATATCTAAAAAACGTCGTGAAGATATTGACAAAAATTTAGTAACGATGAAACAAAAGGAACAGGAATTAACCGAAGCTTGGAATAAAGAAAAGAATCTAAACGAAAATATAAAGAAGAAGAAAAAAGAAATAGAAGAAGCAAAATTTAAACTAGATCAAGCCGAAAATAAATATGATCTAGAACAAGCTGCCATTCTAAGACATGGTACGATTCCAAAATTAGAAAAAGAACTAGAAGAATTAAACAACACAGAAAAAAATAAAATATTAAGTGATACTGTAACCGATAATGATATCGCAAAAATTATTGCTAAATGGACTAATATTCCAGTAACCAAACTAATTAGCAGTGAAAAAGAAAAATTATTATCTCTAGAAGATAATATGAAAAAACGTGTCATGGGACAAGATGAAGCTCTAGAATTAGTAAGTGATGCAGTAATCAAATCAAGAAGTGGTATCAAAGATCCAAATAGACCAATCGCATCCTTCTTATTCTTAGGACCAACTGGTGTAGGTAAGACAGAAGTTGCTAGAACGCTAGCATATGAACTATTTGATGATGAACGTCATATGATAAGAATTGATATGAGTGAATATATGGAAAAATTCTCAGTTTCTAGATTAATTGGTTCTCCTCCAGGATATGTAGGATATGAAGAAGGTGGACAATTAACAGAAGCAGTAAGACGTAATCCATATAGTATTGTCCTATTCGATGAAGTGGAAAAAGCTCATCCAGAAGTACTAAACTTATTACTACAAATTCTAGATGATGGACGAGTAACAGACTCTAATGGTAGAACAGTAGACTTTAAAAATACAATTATTATTATGACGTCTAACTTAGGTAGTGAACATATTCTAGATGGTAATACAGATTTGGTAATGCAAGAAGTAAGAGAACATTTTCGTCCAGAATTTATTAACCGTATCGATGAAATTATTGTATTTAATCCATTATCAAAAGAAGCAATTGCTAAAATATTAGATAAGATTATTCATGATATTGAAAAACGTTTAGCTGATGTTAACTTAAAAATCAATCTAACAGACAAAGCAAAAGAAGAATTAATTAATACTGGATATGACATCAACTATGGAGCTAGACCTCTAAAACGTTTAGTATCAAGAACACTAGAGACGATGCTTGCTAAAATGATAATAGAAGGTAAGATTAAACCAAACGATACAGTAACCATCGATTACGAAAATAATAACTACATAATTAAAAATTAAGGTTCAATGTCAAATAGTGTTGGTGAAACCAAAACTTATGATAAATGAACTACGTAAGAGGACTAGAAATCAGTTCT
>CALVYD010000033.1 GCA_944371995.1 uncultured Bacilli bacterium | reverse complement strand
GAAACATATATATTATACTACTATCAGACTTATTTCAGTTTTTTGTCATAAAACGGAATTCCAAATAAAAATCTACACATAATATACCAAAACTAGAACACGACTTGAATTTTTACATATTTTGTGATAAAATGATAAACATGTATGCAACCGTTGTCAATTGACAAGAAAAGAGATACAGAACATATCGTGTTCTTGCACATATTATAGATTTATGTTATCATGATAAAGTAAGAATTAGCATAAAATATAAAGAGATGAAAAGGATGTTAATATGGGAAATTATATAAATGAAGAGTTTGAGGATATTATCAGTCCAATTCTTGAAATCGATGAGTTTAACCAATTAAAATACATTACCCATCATGGAATTACTAGATATGATCATTCTATGAGGGTAGCATATTTATCTTATAAAGTAAGTAAAGCATTAAGATTAAATTATAAAGAAGTAACAGAAGCAGCACTATTACATGATTTCTTTTTAGATGAAGTAAGTCATGAAACAAGAGTAGAAAGACTTCGCCATCATCCAGAATATGCAGTAAAAAACGCTTCCAAGTATGTAGAATTAACTGATATGCAAAAAGATATTATCAAAACGCATATGTTTCCGGTTACATTTACACCACCTAAATACTTAGAAAGCTGGATAGTAGATGCTGTAGATGATATAGCAGCTTTATATGAAGGATTTTACCGTATGCACCATGAGTTCCGTACAACGATGTTATTATTTATGTTTTTAGTAGTTAATTTTGTAAAAATGCGCTAATGAGGGAAATTTTCCCTTTTTTTTATTTTTAAATTATGTTATAATTTTGCAGTAGAAAGAAGTGATAGTATGGAAAAAACATTTATTTTTGGACATAAAAAACCAGATTCAGATTCTGTAATGTCAGCCATTGGTCTTTCTTATTTAAAAAATCAATTAGGAGATCATACAGAACCAAGAATTCTAGGAAACATCAACAAAGAGACCAAGTATGCTCTTAACTATTTTGGACTAAAAGAACCAGAATACTTAAATGATGTAAAATTACAATTAAAAGATGTAAATTATCATAAAGGATTTGTAATCAAAGATACAGACTCTATTTATGATGGTTACCAAATGATGTTAAAAGAAGGATTAACTGGAGTACCAGTAGTAAAGGGAAAGAAAGAATTTGTAGGATTAATTACCATTAAAGATTTATCTCATATGATAGTTAATGCTAATTTTGAAGACCTATATACATCCTATGACAACATCAAAAGAGTATTAAAAGGAGAAGAGGTATTACGTTTTAATGATGAAGTTGCTGGTAAAATCATGGTAGCAGCTTATCGTAGCACGACATTTATTAATACGGTGCCATTAACAAAAGACAATATTTTGATTGTAGGAGATCGTCATAGTGTTATCGAATACGCAGTAGAGTCAGGTGTAAAATTATTAGTATTATCAGGAGATGCTGAAATTAAGGAAAAGCATATAGAAATAGCTAGAAAAAATAAAGTTAATATTATTCGTACACCATATGATTCTTATCATATTACAAGGTTAATTCCACTAACTAATTATATTAAGACAATGATACGTAGTTACAATCCTACCAAATTTGAAGAGACAGAATTTGTAGATACAGTACTAGATATTAATAATAAGTTAAAACATACCAATTATCCTGTTGTAAATAAAAAGAATCAATGCTTAGGATTATTACGTATTACGGACTTAAATGAAAAACATCCTAAAAATGTTATTTTAGTAGATCATAATGAAAAACTACAAAGTGTAGAAGGACTAGAAGAAGCAAATATCTTAGAGATTTTTGATCATCATAATTTAGGAAGTATTACTACCAATTCACCAATTAATTTTAGAAATATGGCAGTAGGCTCTACTTGTACAATCGTCTATATTTTATATAAGGAAAGAGAAGTAGAAATACCAAAAGAAATAGCTGGTGCTCTATTATCAGGAATCTTATCAGATACCCTAATATTAAAGAGTCCAACGGCAACACCACGTGATGTAGAAGCAGTAGAAGAACTATCACGTATTGCAGGAGTAGACTATAAAGTATATGGTATGGATATGTTAAAAGCTGGTACATCTTTAGAAGGTATGAGTAAAGAAGATGTATTATATAATGACTTCAAGTTATATACTGTTAATGAGAAGACATTTGCTATTGGACAATTCTTTACTATGAACTTTGAAGAGATGAAAAAAGATCTAGATGACTATATTGCAACGCTAGATGAAGTAGCAGAAGCAAATCATTATGATTTTGTTGCTTTATATGTAACAGATATTATCCAAAATGGTAGTTATGTAATCTTTAATACCAAAGGTCAAGAAGTAGTAGATGTAATATATCAGATGGAAAAAACTCCAGAAGGATATTTTGTAGAAAATTGTGTTTCTCGTAAAAAACACGTAGTACCTTTGATTATGGAAGTATTTGAAAATTAAGGAGATGGATTATGAGTTTTATTGAAGTTTTAATTTTAGGTTTTATTCAGGGGATTGCCGAGTTTTTACCAATTTCTTCTTCTGCCCATTTAATTATTTTTAGAGATATCTTTGGAATAGGTGCAGGATTGAGTGCTAATATGGAACTTACTTTTGATATTGCACTACACTTTGGTACATTACTAGCCATTGGTGTATTCTTTTTCTGGGATTTTATTAAAATGATACAGAAAGGATTTACCAAAGGAGTAAAAGATGACGATGGAAAAATTCTATGGTATTTAGTAGCTGCAACCATTCCAGCAGCGATTGTTGGAGTCTTATTTGAAGAACCTATAGAAAAAATAATTCGTTCAAACTATGTAATTATTGCTTTAGCACTTGCTATCATGGGTATTATTATCTATTTAGCAGATAAATATAGTAAACAAACAAAAAATATTAAACAAATGACTTTAAAAGATGCTATTATTATTGGTTGTAGTCAAGTATTTGCTTTAATTCCAGGATTTTCACGTAGTGGAACAACAATTGCAGCTGGAAGAATATTAGGACTTGAACGTGAAAGTGCTGCCAAATTTTCTTTCTTCTTAAGTGCACCAGTAGTACTAGGAGCAGTTGTTTTACAATTAATTAAGGATAGTGTTTGGAGTGTTATTGTTGCTAATCTTTCAACTTTTATTCTTGGAATTTTAGTATCATTTATTATTGGAATTATTTGTATTAAATACTTATTAAAATACTTACAAAAACATAATTTCAAAATATTTATGATTTATCGCGTTATTTTAGCAATTATTGTATTATTATATGTTATAATAAGATAGGTGATAATATATGAGTATTGAAATTATTGGATTATTAATTACATTTTTATTAGGATTATTTATTGTAATAGGAGCACTTGTTGCCTTCTTAGCTAATAAAAAACAAAAGATTACAGATTTTTCTTTAGGCCTTGCTTTTAGTGTCATTATAATGTTAATCGTACTAGATTTAATTCCAGAAGTAATTGAACATTTAGGAATGTCTTATATATGGTTATTTTTAATATTTGTCATATTAGGATATGGATTACTACGTCTTTTAGATCATTTTGTTCCAGATCACCATGACTCAACTAGCATGACAAAAAAAGAAGCAAATGATAATCTAGCACATATTGGTCTAATTTCTTCTATTGCGTTAGTAATTCATAATATTGTAGAAGGAATGGCAGTCTATACTACAGTACTAACTAGTGTTACTACTGGATTAATGTTAGCAATAGGAATAGGATTTCATAATTTACCATTAGGTATGGTAATCGCAACTACATTTTACCAAGGAAATCAACCTATAAAAAAAGGTGCTTTAGTATTATCTGTAGTCTCACTTTCTACATTATTAGGAGGATTCTTGTCATTTGTATTAAACAATCAAAGCTTACCAGATATGGCATTAGGTAGTCTATTATCTCTAACTTTAGGAATGTTACTATTTATTTTATTTTCAGAATTACTACCTAGAATACGTAAATCAAAATATAAACTAGAACGTAACTTAGGATTAGGAATTGGTATTGTAATAATGCTACTTTCCCTTTGTATATAGGTGATACTATGTGGTATGTAATTAGTAGCTGGTTTTTATTTTTCTTTCTATATTCAGTAATAGGGTATATAGCAGAAATTGTCTTTGTAAGTATAAAATCAAAAAAAATTGTAATAAATAGAGGGTTCCTAATCGGACCATATCTACCAATCTATGGTTTTGGATCATTAACTTTAATACTATTTTTAAGAAGATATGAAGAAGATCCTGTAGCGTTATTTGTTCTGGGAGCATTTTTCTGTACAGCATTAGAATATTTTACAAGCCTAATTATGGAAAAAATATTTAAACTTCGCTGGTGGGACTATTCAGATAAAAAATTTAATATCAATGGAAGAGTTTGCCTAGATAATGCTTTATTATTTGGAATATCTGGTATTGTAGTAGTAAAAGGACTTCATCCACTTCTAGCTGATCTTATCTATTTTTTGCCAAGTGGAGTAACCATAGGTTTAGCAATCTTTTTATTCATAGTAATGCTTGCTGATTTTTGTGAATCTTGTTATATCACTTTTCGTTTAAAAATTAACTTTAATAATTATTTACATAAAGATGCTACCAAAGAAATAAAAGAAGAAGTAATGAAGGCCATAAAGAAACATATTGTATTAACTTCTAGATTAGTAAAAGCCTTTCCTACCGCAACCTATGATGCTAATAAAAAGTTTATGGAATTTATAAAACTTATTTATACTACTAGAAAAGACCTACGTATTCAAAAATTAAAAAAGAAAATAAAAGAAGAAGAAAACAAGTAAAAAGTTGTAATATAGACTTTTTACTTGTTTTCATGTATACTGAAATGTAGGAGGGTAGTATGAAATACAAAGAAAATATTAATAAAAATATATTTAGAGGATATGATATAAGAGGAATTTATCCTACAGAAATTGATGAGGATACGGCATATACAATAGGGCTTGGATTTGGTAGTTATATTAAAGAACATGGAAAAACAACTTGTATTGTTGGTCATGACAATCGTCTTAGTAGTCCAGTATTATATGAGGCGTTAGTAAAAGGAATTTTGTCTACGGGTATTAATATTATTTCTCTTGGCCTTTGTACCACACCAATGTATTACTATGCATGTATTAAATTACAAGTCTATAGTGGAGTCATGGTAACAGCGTCACATAATCCTAAGGATGACAATGGATTTAAATTTGCCTTTGATGAAAGCGGAAATTGTAAAGGACAAGAAATACAAGACTTTCTAGCATATATCTTAAATGGTAAATTTCAAGAAGGCCAAGGCTTGCTATCAACATATGATATAGAACCAGATTATTTAGAATTATTTAAAAATAATCTTCACTTTGGTTCTCGTCGTATAAAAGTAGTAATCGATCCAGGAAATGGAACAACAAGTATAATAGCTAAAAAATTATACGAGATGTTTCCAATAGATTTAATAGTAATTAATGGAGAAAGTGATGGACATTTTCCGAACCATCATCCAGATCCATGTGTAGAAGAAAACCTAAATCAGTTAAAAGAAAAAGTATTAGCTGAAAAAGCAGACATAGGTCTATCTTTTGATGGAGATGGAGATCGCATGGGAATGGTAACAAACACTGCCAAATTCTTACCAACAGACATGTATATGATACTAATTATCAGAGATATTATAAATAAGGTAGACAAAAAAGAGTTCTTATACGATGTTAAATGTTCTAAAGCATTAGAAGATGAAATAGAGCGCTTAGATGGCAAAGGTATTTGCTATCGTACTGGTAATTCTTATACCAAAGCTGCTGTTAGAGACTTAGATTTACCATTTGGTGGAGAACTATCAGGACATGTATATTTTAGAGATCGCTGGCCAGGCTTTGACTCTGGACTTTATGCAGGACTTCGTATGCTAGAAATATTATCTCATACCGAGAAAACAGTAGATGAACTTGCAGAGGGAATACCAGTTTATTACTCAACACCAGAATTAAAGTTTCAAGCTAGTGATGATATCAAATTTACCATAATAGAAAAAATAGGAGAGTATGCCAAGAACAAAGAATATCAATATTTAGATATTGATGGTATCAAAGTATTATTTAAAGATGGCTGGGCTCTAGTACGTGCTAGTAACACTGGACCTAATATTACTGCAAGATTTGAAGCAAAAACAAAAGAAAGATTAGAAGAACTACAAAGTGAATTTACAAAAGTTCTACAAGACTTATTAAAATAAAGAGTAATAATTAAAACCAATATGTTCTATATATTGGTTTTTTTTGAAAATAGTTGACATACGAACAAATGTATTATATGATGATATTGCAGTACATGAAAATGTATGAAAAAACTAGAAAAGGAGAAAACAAATGAACTTTTATGTAGGATCAGGAATGAAAAATTGCGAACTAGTAACTTACTATGCAGAAAAATTAATAGAACAGGGATGGCATCAAACCTATGACTGGGTAAAAAATATAGATGGAGATATTTCAATAGAAGATATGGTAGAATATGCAACATTAGAAAAACAAGGTGTTGCAGATGCCGATGTAGTAATTATCTTATTACCAGCAGGAAGAGGAGCACATATTGAACTAGGTATGGCACTAGCATTAGGAAAAAAGTTGTTTTTATGTGCACAACAAGAAAATGATTTCAGTATAGAAAACACAGTAGCATTCTATGAATTACCAAGTGTAGAAAAACTAACGGGAACAAAAGAAGAAAATATCACAGAAATCATAAAGGTAATGTCACAGGAGAAAAATAAAGTAAAAGAAAAAACAATCTAATTTAGTATAAAGGACTAAAAAAATCACAACTAATATCGATAAGAATTATCTTGAATCTAATTTTATTTTATGCTATAGTGAAATAGACGTTTGCTTAAAAATCACATAGTAGTACCATAACTACATAACTTATGTGGTTTTTTCGCGTTACTTAGTTTTGAAAGAATAAATAGGAGGAAGTATGGCAATTACCAAAGAAGAATATGAAAAGGAAGAAAAAATTTTAACCAAGGTACGAAAACTATTAGGAGAAACACTAGAAGATCTAGGAGGAGATGTCTTCCAAGACGAAGAAGATTTAACAGAATTTAAAAAAATGCTCTGGGAGAATGCTAGTAGTTTCGATAAGGGAGAAATGAGCCAAGTAATGGCTGCGACTAGTCAAGAAGCAGAGCGAGTGTTACAAAAAAGACAGTATTTTAAAAGACTAAATCAAATTAAAAATAAACCCTATTTCGCATCTATCGTATTTAAAGATGAATATAACAAAATATGGAATATTTATATTTCTCTTACTTATCTAAAAGATGATAACTTTAATAATATTTTATATGACTGGAGAAGTCCTATTTGTAGCTTGTTTTATGATTATGAAGTAGGTCCATGTTCCTATACGGCACCAGGAGGAGAATACAAGGGAGAACTAAAAAGAAAAAGACAATATAAAATAGAAAATGGTAAGCTTCTAGGCGTATTTGATAACTCTCTAAATATAGATGATGAAGTCTTGCAAGATGTCCTAGCTCAGGAGTCTAGCGATAAGATGAAAAATGTTGTTAATACCATCCAGCAAGAACAAAACCAAGTAATTCGTAATCTAGAAGACCATAACTTAATTGTACAAGGAATTGCTGGTTCTGGTAAGACTACAGTTGCTCTACATAGGATTGCTTTTCTTCTATATCGCTTGAAAAATCTATCTAGTAATAACATCTTAATATTCTCACCAAATCCTATTTTTACAGAATATATATCAGATGTCTTACCATCCTTAGGAGAAGATAACACTCTACAAACGACATTTAATGATTACTTATCTTTTTCAATTACTGAATATAAAGAAGTAGAACCATTTACCGACTTCGTCGCAAGATACTACACTTATCAAGTACCTAATATAGACTTAATAAAATATAAACAAAGTGATGAAATTATTAAGGACTTTGATAAATATCTAGAAAACTATATTTCCAATGCAAAATTTATAGAGTCCTTTTACGAAGGAGAAATTCACTACGTAGATAAAGATGAACTAAACGACTTACTTCATCATAAGTATGATAGACTTCCTTTATTTGAAAGAGTAGAAGAACTTGCTAAAAGACTTTCTTCTCAATTTTATGAAGGTAGTGGTAAAAAGAATGGAACATTCCGTAAATTATTAAAAGAACATGCTAACTTTAAGCGAGACTTTAAAGAAATATATCGAGGTTTCTATCTTAGTCCTTATTGCAAAATAAGTTTAACAGAACGAGAAATAGATAAATTTATTAAACGTAAAATCATATATTATGAAGATGCTTTATTATTTTCTTATATGAAAGGTATATTAGACGGTTTCCCATATGAAGGACAAATAAAACAAGTAGTAATCGATGAAGCTCAAGACTATAACAAACTTCAATATATCATTATCTCTAAAATATTTCAAAAAGCAGACTTTACTATTTTAGGAGATGTAAATCAAAATATTAATCCCTATTATCACTATGAATCTCTAGAAGAGTTAAAGCTAGTTTTAAAGAATGAAAGTAAGTATATTGAATTATTAAAGACATATCGCTCCTCACCAGAAATTATAGAGTATACAAACAAAATATTAAACTTAAATCATGTAAATGCTATCCGTAAGGATAATAATAAACCAGTAATTTTTAGAAGACATTTAGACAATTTAAAAGAGCAATTATTAACAGATATAAATACATTAAAAAGTACTTATTCTAGTGTTGCGATTATAACTAAAGATGATAGGGAAGCAGAAAAGATTTATTCTTTAATTAAAGATAACCTAGATATTTCATACATACAGTTAAATACTAAAATATTAAGAAGAGATTTAATCGTAGTACCAGCATATCTTGCGAAAGGATTAGAATTTGACAGTGTTATTTTATATAATGATAGAGAAAACTCATACAAATCAAATGAAAGAAATTTATTATATGTAGCATGTACTAGAGCTCAACATGAACTTTATATTTATAATTAATAATACGTTTTACAAAGCTCTTTAAATATGATATTATGATAACGACAAATAGACTATTCCTGATGATTAAGATTAGCTATACTGAGGTGATACTAAAATGTTTAAGCAATTATTAAGTGGAGTTCAAGATAAATATCGAAAAATGCAAGAAGAAGAGGCGAAATATCAAGACTTGTTACAAAAAGCTTTCACTCTTCCAGCGTTTTATCCCATTCCTCCAGTAGATAAAAAATGCATCACTATAAGTCATAAACTGCTTATGGAATTATGTCCTGATCTAAATGAGAATGATGCCATTTTAGTTAGAGGTCTTATTCCTATTGATGAAATTTGCATATCATGTTTATATGCAACGGAGTGTAAAACCAATTTAAAGTTTTATTTTGTTGCTACAACAAAGTATTTATGGTTGATAAATGCAACTGGTTATTTAAAGTATCGTTATCAAGGATTAACTGTAGAACAAGTAAAAAATGGATTAATGAGTAAAGTTTTATGGTTAGGAAACATGTTATTTAGTGTAAACGGATTAAATGAAGTAATTAATGAGTTTATGAATTTATTTCAAGATACCAATCGACAGGAAGTAATTAATAAACAATTACAAGTGTTTTGCGGGACAACACCATCTGTTTTTTATCTGAATGATATTGCATCTGGTATTAGTATCGGAGAAAATAATGAGATTGTTTTTCATACCAAAACAAATCATTATAAGTACTTCATCAATGATATTAAAAACTATGAACTATTGCTAGACGATATGGTAGTGCGTGAAAAAAAGAATAATCGCAGGGCTAGATTAACAGCCAATAAAACAAGTTGCTACCAAATGACTTTACGTATAACTGCTAATGATCAAATTTTTTTAATTCCAATTCTTGAAAAAACAGCATTTATGACTTTATATTCCTCAACCAGTAAAATATTTATGGAAAATAAGGCCTTTGCTGATAAATTAGTAAATCTATTAGATGATTTAGATGAAAAATTGTTAAATGGAGAAATAAAAAAACCTCTAAAATTAGAGGTATAAAACAATAAAGATTATTTTTCTTTATTGTTTTCTTTTGGTATTTTGAAATAAAAACAAGATCCTTTATTTTTTTCTGAAGTAACACCATACTCATAATGATGTAGTACTAAAGCATTTTTAACAATCGATAAACCAAGACCAGTTCCTACTAAATTACGTTTATGTTTTTTCTTATTTTTGTAATATTTATCCCAGATATAAGGAAGATCTTCTTCTTTGATACCTTTACCTGTATCTTTGATTTCTATAAGAATATCATCTTTATTATTAACAATATTGATAATTACTCGGTTATCTTCGCCCGTATAATTAATAGCATTATTAACTAAATTATAAATTACTTGTTCTAATTTCTTTTTATCAGCATAAATAATTATTTCTTTATCCTCATGATTAAATTCAAATACATAATTTTCTGTCTCTTGTAGCACTTTATAACGGTGTAGAATTTCTTCTGTAAGATGAATCAAATCAAATTCTTCTTTATTTAATTCATTAATATTAGATTGCATACTAGATAACTCTAATATATCATTGACTAGTATGGTCAATCGATCTACTTCACTAATAATAATATCCATATCTTCTTTTTGTTTGTTTTTATCATTAGCATGTAAGTCTCGACTCATTTCAGCATAAGCTTTAATCATGGTAAGTGGTGTTTTTAAATCATGAGAGACATTAGCCATTAAATCTTGTCTTAATTCATCAGTTTTAGCAAGTTCATCTCTAGCATAATTTAGAGTAGAAGCAAGTTCATTTAATTCTTTAATATCTTCTTCTGATTTGAAAGATACTTGAAAACGTCCTTCCGCCAAACCTTTTGCCGCTTGATTCATTTGTACAATTGGTTTTGAAATATGATGTGAGATAAAATAAGCAATAATAAAAGATAATACTAAGACGATTGCTGTTACATAGATTAATTGTGTTTGTAGTATATCAACAGTACCATCAATAGGATCCATAGAAGTATTAATAAATGCATAAGTTTCACTATCAAGTCGTACTGCCTGTATCAAAGTACGGTTATCAAACATAGGATTAATTAATTCATAAGTCTGTCTATATTTATTACTTTTAATAAAGTCTTTTTTATAACTCAAACTATTTTGTTTACTAGAAACACATCCTTTTCCAAAATACATAGATGAATATAAAGTACTTGCTTTTTCATTGACAATTTCCACACAAACACTTTTATTCATAGCTGCCCGGTCAATAATATCAGCAATATCCTCATCATCTTTATATTGTTCAATAGTATTCGCAACAGCTGCAATATCTTTAGTTTTACTGATTCGATAAAACTGATTTAAAAAAAGAACTTGGAATGCCCAGAGGAATCCCAATATTAGTAGTGAAAATATTAAAAAGTATTGCCATATTTTTATATGTAAACTATTCTTCTTCATCATCTTCAATAAATTTATAACCGATACCTCTTACAGTAATAATATGATCTCGGTACTGTCCTAAATTATTACGAAGCATTTTAATATGTGTATCGATAGTTCTATCATCACCAAAGTAATCATAGCCCCATAATCTCGATAGCAATTGTTCTCTAGATATGGCAATTCCTTTATTTTTAATTAAATAGGTAAGGATTTCAAATTCTTTTGGAGTAACGTTTATTAGTTTGTTATCTATTTTTAAGGTATGTGCGGAAAAGTTAAGTTCGAGAGTATTGAGTTTATATATATTGGGTAAATTTTGGTTGGAACGATTATAGATTGCTTTGATACGAGCTATTAACTCTTTTGGTGAGAATGGTTTAGTTAAATAGTCGTCAATTCCTAATTCAAATCCTCGAAGTTTATCAAACTCTTCTCCTCTTGCTGATAGTACAAGAGTAGGGATTCTTTTATCTTTAGGAAGTTCTTCAAGTAATGTGTAACCGTCCATTTCTGGCATCATAATATCTAACACCATAAAATCATAAGTATTGGTTTGCAATTTTTTTAAAGCTTCTTTTCCACTAGCTGCTTCATCGGTAGTAAAATGATTAGCAGCACAATATTCTTTAATGACTTCACGAATCATCGCTTCATCATCAACAACTAATATTTTCATCTGAAATCCCTCCCTGTAGTAATATTATACTAAATAATGTGTAAATTGCGTGAAAAATAAAGAAAAAAAACAATTCTTGTAAAAAAATATATTCTATAGTACGATAGTATTAAATGAAAAGAGGAGAAAAAATGGATAGGTTAACCAAACAAGAATATTTAGAACAAGTAAAACAAGTATTATCTGAAAAAGAATACACTTTACTCTTAGAAGTATCTGGAAAGACTACTTTAGAAAATACTACTATGGACAAAACAGACATAATTAGCTTATGTGTAGAAATGATATTACAATCAAGGAAAAAGGAAGCACATGTGCTTTCTACGGATAGGAAAAAAGAAGTATTACGAATGAAAATGCAAAAACATATTAAGAATAATACACCAAAAGAGGAAGCCGACTCTATAGAAGCATACCAAGAAGAAGTATATATGGATAATTATAATGATGATTCACTAGAAAGATTAATGGAATTTTGCAAGGATAGTAGTAACATTCCAAAGTCAGATATTGTCTTACAAAAATTACAAGGAAAGAAAACAGTAGAAATCAGTCGAGAATTAGGTATTTCCATTCATACAGTAGAACGTATATATACTGACAAGATAGCTAGAATTACAAGTTTGTATTATGATGCAATAGCGGGAGTTATGGATGAAAAGCTATATAATTATTATCAAGAACAACTAAAAAATCCAGTGACCCGACAAACAAGATGGAATTCATCATCTAATATATTACAAATAAATAGTGCGCTAAACAAATATAAAAAAGGTCATCAATTAACAAAGACAGAAAAACAAATATATGAAACGATTAGTGAAATGAACCAGACATCTCAGCAAAAAGTATTGAAAAAGATATGATAAAGTAGGAGAATATTTTATGAAAGATGACGAGTTAGAAAAATTAAGAAATTCATATTTTGAAGCAATTAGTTTACTCCAGAATGAAGAGGATATCTTAAACTCTTTACCAAATCCAGAATATCAAAGCTTTTTTCCTTTGATGGAAGGATTAATCGTAAAGTTGATATCAGAGTGTAAGGAATTTCAACAATTAGGAGATGAAGCTGATGTTTTAGAAGAAATTGCCAGCTTAAAGAAGAAAATTGCCATATGTCAACAAAGAGTAGAACAAGTAAAGAATCAAGTGAAAGAGGATAGTCTAGAAAGTCAAAGTATCCATCCAAAACGTCATTTAATTTTTGCAAAAACTACATTCGGTAGTACTTATTTAGAACGAGATTTAAGAGATATACCAAAAGAATATTATGATAAAGTATTATCAACATTAGATACATTAGAATCAGGTAACATTACTGGTAATGTAGAAAAAGCAAGACAACTCGTAAATAACAAAAAGTTGTTTGGATTATATGAGGTAAAAGAATTTAAAGTAAGACTGATTTACCGAGTGTTAAATGGCGATATGGTTTATGTGACGCAAGTTAGAATGAAGAAAGATAATAATTCTTCTATAGATAAAAATGAATTAATAAGTAGAAGTAGAAGTACTAATAATGAATATATGGAGTTAAAGGATAGGGTACAAAATCCTATAGATAGAGAATTATTAATTATGGAACATGATAAAATTCGTCAGGAGATAATCCAAAAGTTAACAAATGGTAAAAAAGAGGATAAAGGTGATCAAAAATGAATGAAAATTCCATCAAAAAAATTAAAAATGCACAAGGATTAAGAAAAATTGAGGAAACAAAATTAGAATATTCTAAACAAATTCTAAGTATTTTAGAACAAGATCCTTCGATAATTATGGAGTTATTAGAAAGTTTAGAGACTACAGAAGATACATTTATTAATAAATTAAGTGGAGAAGAAGATGGCAATATATCTTTTTATGATCAAAGCTTTAATACTGCAAAAGAAATATTTAAAATACGCGACAATCAAAAATCAAAGAAATCTAGATAGTAAGATAACTTCTTACTTTTTTTAATGAGTAAAAAGTAACAGCAAATACATTTAATGAAATAGCAATAATTAATCCCCAGAGACCAATATTTAATAGGGATAGTAAAACTAAGAAAATAGAACGAATCACAACACCAATCGTAGTCGCAACCATGGCATCACGACTTTTTCCCATGGCATCAAGACAAGAAGAAAGTGGTGACTGAATATATTGAAATAAGCATACAGGTGCTAAAAAGCGCATATAAGAAATACCTTCACTAGTATGATAAATTAGTTTTAATGGAAACTCTGGAAAAATAACAAAAAAGATAGTAACAGGAATACCAATTGCTAAAGAATAAAGTATAGCTTGCTTAATCTTTCTTATAACAAAAGTATAATTTCCTCTAGTATATTCACGAGAGACAACAGGAAGCAACGCCTGGGATATAGCCATAGTAAAGAAGGATGGTAATAATAACAAAGGCATAACATATCCAGATAAAATTCCATATTCAGTTGTAATAAATTTAGAAGAATATCCTAAAGCAAGAAGAGTAGTAGTTAGAAGAATAGGTTCTAAAAAGTATCCAATACTACCTAATAATCTCCCTGTAGTATTAGGAATACCAATCGATAAAGACTCTTTCATATAATCTTTTTTAGGGATTAAATCTTCTTTTTTTAATTGAATCTTTTTAGGTAAAAACAAGAATAAGACAAGAATAGAAGCACCTTCACTAATAACATTAGATAAAATAATATAACAGACAGCATATTCTAATCCCTTTGGTAAAAAGAATGGAATTCCAACAATCATAAGAATTAATCTAACAATATCTTCTAACAAATTAGAAATAACATGTGGCATCATCTTTTCTTTACCAAAAAAATAACTTCTACAAATACTAGAAAGACTAGTAAAAGGAATCACAACCGCAATTGCTAAAATAGGTAAATAACATCTAGGATCATGTAATAAGTTATTAGCAAGTACAGGTGCAATCACAATAATACTAATAATTAATAATAAGTTAACGAACAAAGTAATAGGTAGAATAGAAAAAAATAGTTTAATATTATTTTTTCTTTTTTCTGCCACTAACTTAGATAAAGCGGTAGGAAGACCAAACTGTCCAATCCCTATAAATAAGGAAAATGTTGGTAAGACCATCATATATAGTCCAAGTCCCTCTGTACCTATTAATCTACTCATCATAATTTTGATAAACATACCGAGTAGTTTTGTTAAAAGACCACCTACTAATAAAATGATTACAGAATTTATAAATTTCTCTTTCATATTAAAGTATATGAATAAGAAATAAAAGCTATTAAAAATTTAAAAAATAGTTTCAAAAAAGAGAATTTATGATATGATAATAATGAAGATAGAAAAGCAACTGAGATGTAAATAATTGTAAATCGAACAATTGTAAAAACATGTAAATATATTTTGTCAATTTTATAGAAAAAAAGAAAAAGTGTTTAGAATTACTTTATTCTTTTTTCTATGGATGTTAGACTAGTAGTAGAGGTGGAAAGAATGAGCGGATTAATCAAATTTTTAACAACAGAGGAAATGATAGTGGTGTATGCACTGATAGGAATTGCATCCGTTTTATATTTAATTATATATATTCTTGATAAAAGTCATGATAAAAGAAAGCAACGTCAAAATACGAAAGAGTTACGTAAGATTGTAGAGGAAGTTTCTAATAAAATAGAACCAGAAGTAAAAGAGAAAGTAATCAAAGAAGAACCTGTTATCACTCCAATTATAGAATCTAAAGAAGAACCAGTAGAACAAATACAACCAGTAGTTGAACCAATGATAATGGAGTCTAAGAAAGAAGAAGTAATTGAGATTTTATCAACTCCTCAAGAAAATGTTTCTAATATAACATCAGTACAACAAGAAGAAAAAGTACCTGCTATAGAGGAACAACAAATGGTTCCACCAGCAATAGAAAGTCTACAGCAAGAACCAAAAGAAGAGAAGAAAGAAACTGAAGGAGAGCTACAATATACCAGTATTGAACCAGATCCTACAGAAGCTCAAGCAGAACTTATGAGATTAACAGAAACCCTAGAAAAAGCGGAAGCTGAAGTTAAAAATATTGAATTAACTGCTTTTGAAGAAGAACAAGAACAAAATGCAATTATTAGTTTAGATGAATTAATGGAACGCGGCAAAGTAATGTATGAAAATGGTGAGTTTGATAAATTGGAAGATGAAGGCAATGAACCAATTAGTCTTCAAGATTTAGAAGCCAGAATGAAAGAAGCAAAAGAGACTACCATAACAATAGAAGAAGAACCAGTAATTACTGGATCAACACCTATAACAGAACAAATGGTTCTAGATGATTTCCAATCAGTAGAAGTAAATAAAGAATCTGCGCAACCAGTAGTAGAGAAAAAAGAAATTTATTCTGAACATAAGAAATTTAAAAGTAGTCCAGTTATTTCTCCAGTATATGGTATTGAACATCCAGAATCACCAACACCAGCAGATATTGAATTAGAAAATACTGCAAATTATGAAAAACTAGATGAAGAAATTAGAAAGACAAATGAGTTCTTAATGACCTTAAAAGAACTACAGAAAAAATTAGATTAATGATGTAGTAAACTCGGTGAATAGCATTTTCATCGAGTTTTATTTTGGTTCAATGTCAAATAGTGTTGGTGAAACCAAAACTTATGATAAATGAACTACGTAAGAGGACTAGAAATTAGTTC
>CALVYD010000032.1 GCA_944371995.1 uncultured Bacilli bacterium | reverse complement strand
AAAAAATATTCTATCATAAACTAATGAGTTTTTCTCCCATTAATTTACTTCTTAAAGTATACATGATATAATAACTAAAGTTAAAGGAGGAAGTCCAGTGAAAGACAAATTAACTAAAGAAGAAGTATTACATGTTGCTCATCTAGCAAGAATTAAAGTAGATGATGATGAAATTGAAAAATATCAAGTAGAGTTAAAACAACTGTTAGATGATGTAGATAAAATCAAAGAAGTAGAAGGATACGATGAAGAAAGAATGATTGCTCCATGGCCAAAAGATACGATATTAAGAGAAGATGAACCAGGAGAAATGTTAAATCCTAAGGAAGTATTAAAAAATGCACCAAGACATAGCGGAAACTATATTGAAGTACCAATCGTAATTAGTGAGAGTGAGGGAGCCTAAGATGAAATATTTAGATAAAACAGTCGAGGAAATTCACGAGGCCTTAAAGAAACAAGAAATCAAGCCAATAGATTTAGTAGAAGAATCATTTGAAAGAATTGAGAAAAATAAAGAATTAAATGCCTATATTACATTAAATAAAGAAGAAGCAAGAAAAAGAGCACAAGAACTAGAAGAAAAAGAAATAGGAGACAACTTATTATTCGGGTTACCTATTGCAGTAAAAGATAATATCATAACAAAAGATTTAAAGACAACATGTGCATCTCACATTCTAGAAAACTTCGTTCCTATCTATAATGCAACAGTAGTAGATAAAATAAATGAGAATGATATGATTATCATTGGTAAAACAAACATGGATGAGTTTGCCATGGGATCAAGTAGTAGAACAAGCTACTTTGGTGCACCAAAAAATCCTTGGAACAAAGAAAAAATATCAGGTGGTTCCTCAGGCGGTAGTGCAACAACAATCGCAGCAAGAGACGTATTATTTGCTCTAGGTAGTGATACAGGTGGTTCAATCAGACAACCAGCAAGCTACACAGGAATTGTAGGAATGAAACCAACCTATGGAAGAGTATCTCGTTATGGACTGGTAGCTTTCGCATCAAGTCTAGACCAAATTGGTCCTATGACGAAAAATGTCTATGAAAACGCCTTACTTTTAAATGTGATTTCTGGTGTAGATGATAAGGACTTAACATCTGCAGAGAAAGAAAAAGAAGATTTTACGAGATTAATAGGTAAAGATATTAAAGGTATGAAAATAGCTCTTCCAAATTACTTTATGAGTGATATTGTAACAGAAGAGATTAGAAATGAAGTCGAAAAAACAAAGAAAATATTAGAAGAAAATGGTGCAACAGTAGACTATGTAGACATGAAATATTTAGACAAAGCAGTGACACTATATCAAATTATAGCCATGGGAGAAGCATCTTCTAATCTAGCAAGATTTGATGGAATTCGTTATGGATATACGACAGACAATCCCAAGGACATCGAAGACTTATATTTAGAAACCAGAAAAAATGGTTTTGGTAAAGAAGTAAAGCGAAGAATCATGGTAGGGTCTTACTTATTAAGCGGAGAAAATGCTAAGATTTATTACAACAAAGCATTATCAATTAGAGATGATATGAAAAAAGAATTTGATAGAATCTTTAAAGATTATGACCTAATCATAGGACCAACTACGACTACAACAGCATACAACTTAACAGATCCTATGGATGATCCTTCTAAGAGTTTTATGGATGATGTCTTAGTAATACCGGTAAATATGGCAGGACTTCCTGGGCTTTCTCTTCCAATCGGATTTGGTAAAGAACATATGCCAATAGGTCTTCATATTATTGGTAATAGCTTCGAAGAAGCAACCATCTATCGACTAGCGAGTTTCCTAGAAAAGAAATTAAACTTAGATTTAGATCCAAGAAAGGATGATGAAAATGCCTAACTATATTCCAACCGTCGGTATCGAAGTACACTGTGAATTAAAAACAAATACAAAGATATTTTCAAATAGTATCAATGGTTATGGACAAATGGCAAATGCCTTAACAAATGTAGTAGACCTAGGATATCCAGGAACACTACCTACATTAAATAAAGAAGTATTAAACTTAGCAATCAAAGCAGCCCTTGTTCTAAACTGCAAAATCAGAAGACAAATGCACTTCGATAGAAAAAACTATTTCTACCCTGATAATCCGAAAAATTATCAAATTACTCAGGCAGAAACACCAATTGGTTATGATGGATATGTAGAAATTGAAGTAAATGGTAAAAAGAAAAAAATAGAAATTGAAGAAATGCATATCGAGGAAGATACATGTAAAAGTACACATAGAGGAACCAAGACACTACTAGACTTTAATCGTGCCGGTGTACCTTTAATTGAAATCGTAACCAAGCCATGTATGGAAAGTGGAGAAGAAGCCAAACTTTACTTAGAAAAACTAAGAGAATTACTATTCTATAGCGATGTATCAGATTGTAAAATAGAAGAAGGTTCCATGCGTGCAGATGCTAATGTATCTATTAGAAAAGAAGTATCTGACCCTTTTGGAACAAAGGCAGAAATTAAAAACATTGGATCTATTTCTAATGTAAAACTAAGTATTGATAAAGAAATAGAGCGTCAAAGTAAACTATATGATAATGGTGAGACGTTTCCACCACAAACAAGACGTTTCGATTCCAAATTAAATGATACTGTTTTAATGCGTATAAAAGAAACTGGAAATGACTATCGTTATTTTCCAGAGCCAGATATTCCCTATGTATATATAACAGATGAACAAATTGAAAAAGTTAAAAGTACAATTCCAATGTTACCAGATGAGAGAAAAGAAAAATATATAAATCTTGGTATTAGTGAAGTAAATGCTAAGAAATTAATAGGAAATCGTACTTTAAGTGATTATCTAAATGAATTTTTAGATGAAAAAATAGATTTTAAAACAGCATCTAACTTATTATTAGGAGACATTTCTGCATATTTAAACAAAAATGAAACTGAAATTACAAAAACATCTCTTTCTAAAGAAAAGTTTATAGAATTAACGAATAATATAAGTGATGGTACCCTTACTAGTAAAAACTTAAAAGAAATATTAGATACCATTATGGAAAGTGAAAAATCAATCCAAGAAATCATTAAAGAAGCAGGTATCCAAAATATTACAGATAATTCTGCAATCACAGAAATGATTAGAAAAATTATTGATGAAAATCCAGAAAGTGTAGCAGACTATAAAGCTGGAAAAGATCGGGCAATTAAATACTTAATGGGACAAGTAATGAAAGAAAGTAAGGGAACCTTAAACCCTGCTATGGCTATGGATATTTTAAAAGAAGAGTTAAACAAATAATTGAAAAAGAAATATACATAGTGTATAATTAAAATACTAGGATGTGATGATAAATGAGTTTTATAAGAAAAAATAAATTTGTAATTATAGCAATAGGAGTATTCCTAATATTAGTAATATTAGCTTTTCAAGTAGTAAATATGTTCTTCCCTGAAGAAGGAAAGGCACTATATGGAAATCGCCTAGACGGAATTGAAGAAGTGGAAATTACTGATAGCAAAAAAGAACAAATAGAAAACTCTTTAAAAGAGGATGCTATCACAAAAGAAGCAAGCGTTAGCGTAGCTGGAAAGATTATTGAAGTCATTGTAACAGTACAAGATGATACAACGAAAGATGCGGCAAAAGCATTAACAACTAGAGTAATAGATTCACTAGAAGATGATGAAAAAGCATTTTATGATATTCAAATCTTTATTAAAAAGGATACAGATGCCAGTGATTTCCCTATTATTGGTTACAAACATCATGCAAAAGATACTTTTTCATGGACAAAAGATAGAGAGGCAGCATAATGAAAAAGAAATTACTAATTATAATCCCGATTGTAATAGCGATTATAGCTTTTATTTTCGTATATCGTTATTATAATAAGGAAGATGAAACTACAACATTAACTGTATCAGAAAAGCGCTGGGTACAAGAGCACGCAAATCAAACTTATGACTTTGAAGTAGTGAATGATTATCCATTATATGGCGTTAATGGAGAAGGTGTACTCTTTAGCTTTTTAGATGATTTTGAAAAAAATATAGGATTAGAGTTCAATAGAATTCCCTATTTAAAAGAATCAACGACTTCAACCAAAAGCTTTAGAATCAGAATATTAGATAATGATAAAGAATTAGGAAAAAAAGATTTACCATTATTTAATGATAGTTATGTAGCAATCGGAAAAACATATCAGAGAATAAATAGTATTAAAGACTTTAAAAACACAACATTTGGTGTGTTTGAAGAAGATTCTAGTGATATAAGCTATTATTTAAAAAGTGGTAGCAACTTATCATTTAAAACATATGAAAAAATTGAAGATCTATACACTGCTTTAGATAATAGTGAAGTAGATATGATTATTGTACCAAATATCATGTACTTAAATTACACTATTGAAAAAAATAAGTATTCTATTAACTACTTCTTTACAGAAATGCAAAAACAAATCGTTTTGACATTGAGTAATGATAATGATAAGTTAAATGAGATTGTAACAAAATATTACAATAAATGGAAACAAACAAAATACGTAGAAGAGTATAATGATGCATATCTAGACTACTATCTAAGTGCAAATGAATTAGATGCTAAAACTAAAGCAGAACTAATTTCTAAAAATTATGTATATGGATATGTAGAAAACCCGCCATATGAGCAAATGGTAAATGGAAAAGTAGCAGGTATTGCCGGAGAATATGTAGATAGAGTAGCAAGATTATCAGGAATTACATTTAAATATAAAGAATATGACACAGTAAAAGACTTAGAAAAAGCAATTGATAAAGGAGAAGTTGACTTATACTTTGATTACTATAACTATAATAATGAAAAATATAAATCAACACTATCGACATTCATAGAAAAATACGTAGTTCTAGGAAATGAAGGAGACAATCATATAGTAACATCCTTTGAAAGTATGAAAGGAAAACGTTTAGCAATGCTTTCAAATGATTCTTTATACAATTATTTTTCTAATAATGCCAGAGCTAAAATTAAAACGTATGATAATCTAGAAGATTTAGTAAAAAATAGTGGCGATAGATTAATAGTTGTAGATAGAGAAATCTATACTCACTATCAAAATGAAGAATTTAAAAATTTAAAATTACTATATACCGATACAATGATGAATGATTATAAATTTATGGTAAAAAATAATAATGAAGCATTCTATGATTTATTCAACTATATTATTAATACTAACTCTTATTACAATTATAGAAATAGTGGTATTACCAACTTAAATGCATCGATTTTAGAAAATTCAACATTTGAACAAGTTTATACCATTGTATTAACAATTATCTTTGTGCCATTAATCATTTTATTAATTATTTATCTAATTATTAAGAAAAAGCATCAAATTAAAAAGGTAAAAGCTAGTGATAGACATAAATATACGGATATGTTAACATCACTAAAAAATAGAAATTATTTGAATGCCAAAATGCCTGAATGGGAAGAGTCAAAAGTATTCCCTCAAGCTATCGTCATGGTAGATTTAAACAATGTAAAATACATAAACGATAATTATGGTCATGAAGAAGGAGACGAATTAATTATCAAAGCTGCTAGTATTTTAGTAAATACACAACTAGAAAACAGTGAAGTAATACGTACTGATGGTAACGAATTCTTAATCTATTTAGTAGGTTATAGCGAAAGACAAGTATCTACTTATGTTAAAAAATTAGGAAAAGAAATGAAAAACTTACCTCACGAGTTTGGAGCAGCAATTGGTTATAGTATGATTACGGATGAAATCAAAACATTAGATGATGCAATCAATGAAGCAACCTTAGAGATGATTACAGCAAAAGAAGAAATGAAGTAAAAAGGGATGAAAAAAATGGAGCAAGTAACAGGATTTATAAAAAAAGTTATTTCAATTATTGCACGACCTGAAATGCGAGTTCTTCCTGGACAACTTGCTTTTTTCTTTGTATTATCACTAATTCCCTTAATTGCTTTAATAGGAGCAATCGCATCTAGATTTTCAATACCAATAGAAGCATTAGACGAATATTTATTGTCAGCAATACCTGGCTCTATATCGGAAATGCTTCTAAATACAACAGTACAAAATAATATGAACTTTAATATTTTTGTCTTCTTTTTATCTGCGTTTTTACTAGCATCTAATGGTACTCATTCTATGATTATCACATCTAATGAAATATACAAAATAAAATCAGATAATATCATAAAAAGAAGATTAAAAGCAATAGGAATGACCTTTATTATGGTAGGAATATTTCTATTCTTAATACTAGTACCAGTCTATGGAGATACAATATTTAGTATTATAAGAGAAACATCTTCTAATCAAACCATTGTAAATTTTATCTACCGAATCTATCAAATTATAAAATATCCTATTTCAATACTAGTAGTATATTTAAATATTAAGTTGTTATATGTACTAGCACCAGATAAAAAAATCAGAAGTAAATCAACAACAAAAGGGGCATTGTTTACAACAATCAGTTGGATTCTAGCAACCGAAATATATACATTTTACATTGGTACCTTCTCTAAATATGATCTATTCTACGGTAGTATCTCTAATATTGTAATATTACTATTATGGATTTATATTTTGTCATACATCTTCGTATTAGGTATGGCTATTAATGCTGGTATTACCAAAGAAGAAGATATAGAAAGAACAGGAATGTTATTAACTAAGAAATAACATTCTTTTTCTATGAAAGATAATGGAAATAATTGAAAAAAGCATATAATGATGCTATAATATAATAAGCAAAGTTCGAGATGAAATAAATAAAAAGCGAGGTCGAATGATGAAAAATATAAAGAATAGTTTAAATAGACTCATAGACACAATTAAAGAAGGATTAATACGTATAAAAGAAGAACACTTAATTCGTGAATACTTTAAGAAAAATATTTTATTTCTTACTTTTGTTATCACCTGTGTTATTAATTCTACTATGTTAAGATTTTTTTGTATAAACTCAGTAGAAAATTACTTAGCAATTGCCCCGATTTTAGCAGATTTAGCAATAGTAGTAATTGTTGGAGGATTAGGATATTTATTAAAACCAAAAAACAGATTTGCTTATTTCATGGGATTTAGTATTTTTTTCTCGGCAATTTGCTTAATTAATTCGATTTATTATACTTATTATACTTCTTTTGCATCAGTTTCAATGTTATCATTAACACAATATATTGGTGATGTAGGAGATGCTGTAGTAGAGCAAGCAATACAATTTAAGGATTTATTATATATATTAGCTCCAATTATACTTGCACTAGTAAATGCCAAACAAAATAAAAAAATTACATTAAAGAAAATAGAGTTAAAATCAGAAAGAAAAAAGAAAGCAATAAAAACAGTCGCTGTTGGAGCAGTATTTGCAATAATATTTTTATTTACATTAACACCAACAGACATGTCAAGATTAATAAAACAATGGAATAGAGAATATATCGTTATGAAGTATGGTATTTATATCTATCAAGCAAACGATGTAGTAGCATCTATTCAACCAAAAATCAATTCACTATTTGGTTACGATCAAGCAAAGAAGAAATTTAAAGAATATTTTTCAGATACCGAAGAACATCAAGATAATAAATATACAAATATATTTGAAGGAAAAAATGTAATAGTAATACACGGAGAAAGTTTACAGACGAATTTAATGGAGTTATCTTTTAACGGAGAAGAAGTAACACCAAACTTAAACAAATTAGCATCTGAAGGAATGTTTTTCTCTAACTTCTACTCTCCAGTAAGTGTTGGAACAAGTAGTGATGCTGAATTAATGTTTAATACTTCTCTTTTACCAACAAAAAATGGTACAGCATTTGTCTCTTATTCCAATAGAACATATAATGCAACTCCAAAATTACTAGGAGAAAAAGGCTATTATACCTTTAGTATGCACGGTAATAATGCAGATTTCTGGAATAGACGTGCTATGCATAAAAGCCTTGGATATGATAGATTCTATAGTAAAGAAGATTACAATGTAACAGAAGAAAATACAGTTGGATTAGGAATTAATGATTATGCCTTCTTTGATCAATCTGTAGAAAAACTGACAAAGATTGCTGAAAAATATGATAAATGGTATGGTATGATGATGATGTTATCAAATCATACACCATTCTCAGAAGTTGATAAGTATGGAGACTTCCCTGTAGATATTAAAGAAACCATAACCAATGAAGATGGTACAACAGAAGAAGTTAGCTATCCATATATGGAAGGAACTAAATTAGGTAACTACTTTAAATCCGCTCATTATGCTGATGGAGCAATTGGGGAATTAGTAACTCGTCTAGATGAAGAAGGATTACTAGATAACACAGTTTTAATAATTTATGGAGATCATGATGCGAGACTTCCAAGAAGTGATTATAACCGTCTATATAATTATGATAAAGAAACAGACTCTATTCTAGATAAGGATGATCCAAATTATAAAGAATATGATTCTTATCAATATGAGTTAGGTAGAAAAGTTCCATTGATTATTTGGACTAAAGATATGAAAGGAACGGACTTAAATAAAGAATATACTAATGTAATGAGTATGTATGATGTAGAACCTACTCTTGGTAATATGTTTGGATACTCTAACGAATACGCACTTGGACATGATATTTTTGATATAAAAGATGAAAATATTGTAGTATTCCCTAATGGTAACTGGTTAACAAATAAAATATACTATAATAGTCAGAAAGGTGAATACTTATCATTAACAGAAGAACCAGTAACAGAAGAAGAAATTAAAAAGAATAATGAATATGCCAGTGAATTATTAGATGTTTCCAACGATATTATTGTCTTTGATTTATTAAAAGAAGATCAAACAGACGAAAATAGAGTAATAGAAAATCAAGAGAAAGGAACTTAAACTATGAAATTAAAAAAGAAAGCAAAGAGAATAATAATTATTGTTCTAATAATTGCCGTAGTAGCAATAGGTTTTGTAGGTTATAACGTATTTTTGAAAAAGCCAGACATACAAGAAGCAAAAGTATTAAAGACAATAGATAAATATGGATACACTTTAAAGGATAACAAAAGTAAAAGATATCAAACAATGTTTGAGGAGCTAGATGAAATTCTAAAAGAAGATCCTGTAAATGAAGAAGATTATGTAAAGAAAATTACAGAAATGTTTATTTATGATTTCTATACATTGAATGATAAAACAGCCAAAACAGATGTAGGAGGAACAGATTTCATTTATTCAACATCACTTTCCAATTTTTTAGAAAATGCAGAGAATACTTATTATAAGTATGTAGAAAGTGATATTTATAATCAAAGAAATCAAAAACTACCTACAGTAGACAAAATAACAATAGATAGTGTAGAAAAGATAGAGTATGCTTATGCAGAAACCTCAGATGATGCAGCATATGAAGTAAAAGTATCATGGACATATACCGATAGTGATTTTGCTAAATATCAAAATGAAGCAACACTAACATTTATCCATGAAGATATAAAATTAGCTCTAGCAGAATTAAAATAGGAGCATTGCTTCTATTTTCTTTTTAGTTTATAATAAAGATGGTGATTCTATGAATGATGTAGATATAGTTGAAAGACAAAACTCACCTGAATTAAGAATGATTAGTGATGAAGAAATAAAAATAATAAGTCATCTATATCATAGGCTAAATCAATATCATTATGAATTAATTCCCAAGCGAGATTTAACGCCAGTTCCTAATCATCCAGAAGATCAAATAAATATCGTGGTAAGTTTTTTTAAAGACTTAAACGAAGAATTAGGGATAGAAGCAAAAGATATCAGCAATAAAATAAAATCAGGAGAATATAAAATTGATTTAAATATGGAAGATAAAAATAACGAAGAAAGTGTAGTTTTTCCAGATTACACAGGAAAAATAGCTTTAGGTAGTACCATTTATTCATTGTTTAATATTGCTCATGAAATGACTCATTTAATAGGAATGAGAAGAGGATTAGGAAATGATAGGTTTGCAGAAGTAGAATCACTGTTAGTTGAAAAAACGCTAGCACAATATTTATTTGATCATGAGATAATCAATGAAAGAGAAAGAGACAATCAGATTGCTGTAAATCATAACGAGGCATATAATGCAACAAAAATTTGTTTAGATATTTCAAATTTGCCATTAGAAGAGACACAAAACCCAGTAAATAGGAAAGAAAATCAAATACGGTTTATTTATGGAGATATCATATCAACTTTAGCAAGCCAAAACAAATCAAATACGGAAATTGGAAGAGAACTAAATGAATATTTATCAAATAAAAATCATTTAAGTTTAAATGACATATTAGAAAGTTTTGGCCTACCTAAAAATAAAAACCAAGTAATAGACGAATATACAGCTATAATAGACAGAGAATATAGAAAATACTATAAAGGAGGAGAAAGAAGAAATGTTATTCATTGAATATCCTAAATGTTCTACTTGTAAAAAAGCTAAGAAGTTTTTAGAAGAGAATCATCAAAATTTTATAGATAGAGATATCATAACCCAAACACCTTCAAAGGACGAGTTAGAAACGTGGATAAAAAAATATGATATGAAATTAGATAAATTATATAATACCAGTGGTATGAAATATAGAGAATTAAATTTAAAAGAAAAAAGACAAGAAATGTCAGAAGAAGAACAGTTAACATTACTATCATCAGATGGAATGTTGATAAAAAGACCAATCTTGATAACGGAAAAAGCCATGTTAACAGGCTTTAGAGAACAAGAATGGAAAAAAGTATTAGAGGAGGAAAGAAAATGAAAGAATTAGTATTAAAACAATGTAAAAAATGTCATACAACAGTAAAAGTGTTAGAAGGAGAACAAGAAATTACTTGCTGTGGAGAAGTAATGGAAGAAGTAAAACCAAATAGTGTAGATGCTGCATTTGAAAAGCATGTGCCAGTGTATGAAAAAGTAGGAGAAAATATACATATCAAAGTAAATCATGTCATGGAGGAAGACCATTATATTGAATGGATTTTAGTAAAAACAGAAAAAGAGAATAGAGAAGTAATATTAAAACCAGGAGATACTCCAGAAATGACTGTTCCATATGAAAAAGGAGCTTTAATCTATGCATATTGTAATAAACATGGATTATGGAAAACGGTGGTGGAGTAATGAATTTAAAAGCATTAAATGACCTTTCTTATGGTATGTTTGTAGTAACAACAAAAAAAGGAGATAAAAAAGTAGGTTGCTTTATTAATACTGCAATGCAAATTACTTCTAAAAATCCCATTATCGAAATTAGTTTAAATAAAGAAAATTATACAAATGAAGTATTAAAAGAAACAAGAAAATGTGCCTTATCAATTCTATCAGAGAAAACAAATCCGGAGGTAATCTCTAAATTCGGTTTTTTTTCATCTAGAAACATAGATAAATTTGAAAATTTAAAATATAAAGAAATAAGTAGTATTCCTGTAGTTTTAGAAGATATTTCTGGCTACATCATTGGTGAAGTAATTCGTGTAATAGATGTAGAAACTCATGATATTTTTCTAATTCGTATAAAACAAGCAGAAAAAATATCAGAAGAGACTCCAATGACTTATAAGTATTATCACGAAGAGTTAAAAGGAAAAGCACCAAAGAAAGCACCAACATATCGAGAAGAACAGGAAGAGAAAAGAGCAGCCAATCGCTATCAATGCAGTGTATGTGGATATATATATGACGATAGTAAAGAAGAAGTAAAATTTGAAGACTTACCAGAGGATTGGACCTGTCCATTATGTGGAGTAGGAAAAGATAAATTTGTAAAATTATAATAGAACAGCAATGTTCTATTTTTTTTGATAAAAAAAAGCAAGCGATTTGCTTGCTTAACTTTATTCACGTTGTTCAGAATCAATAGGTGGATTAGCTGGAGGGTCTGTCTCTGGCGGATCCGGATCTGGATCTGGATCTGGATCTGTTTCTGGTGGTTCTGGTTCTGTAGTTTCTGGTTTCTTGACACAAGTACCAGTAGAACTATCCCATACATATCCATCTTTACAGCTCTGAGGTAAAGTTGTATTATCATCTTTTTCATCTGTCTCATCTTCTTCATCTTCGGTATCAGAATTGCTACTACCACCAAGCGTCAATGTCACACTTCCTCGAATTTTGTCGATTCTTTTGCCGGCAGGATACTCTTGATCAATGACGTATCCATTGCCTCCAACAAATGTAACAGAAATACCTAAACGACTAGCAGTAGCTCTAGCTTGAGCTTCACTATCTCCAGTAAAATCAGGAAGTAAATCATAAGTATTGCTAGTCTTATAAGGACCATAACCAATAACTTCTTTTTCATAAGGTTCATTAATTGAGAAACTAAACTCAGTAATAACTTCATGATCTACTAACTCTAGATTTTCTTTCATAGCTTGAATAACGTCTTTTCTACTTTGTTGATTAGGTACATAGTTATATAAAACCATTCTCATTCTTTCATCATAAATCATTTGTCCATTACCTTGTAAATATAATTGCTGAACATTTACTAAGTTAGATTCATCAGTTGCTAAACTACGTTTAACAATATCTTTACCAATATTATAGAATGATAATATCTGTTTTGTAGTTAAGTTTGTATCTAAACTATTAGAAATAGTATTTAGAATATTCATAAAGGTAGTAACCTCAGTAATAGATTTCATCTTATTAATTAAAGCCATAACAATTTCTTGTTGGTGTTGTCCACGTCCAAAGTCTCCGTTAACAAGTTGTTTTCTATTTCTTGCATAAACTAATGCTTCTTCTCCATTTAAAGTTTGTTGTCCAGGATAGATACATACCGTATTACCACGAGAGGAGTCATCAGTACACAATTCTTGTTCAACATTAATATCAACACCACCAACGGCATCTACTAATTTAACAAGACCTTTAAAGTTAATCTTAGCATAATAATCAATAGTAATATCAAAATAGTCTTCAATTGTTTGCATCATACAATCAGTTCCATATCCGGCTGCATGAGTAATTTTATTTTCTGCTTTATCACTCCAACAAGCAATTGGTACATAACTATCACGTGGAATAGAAATCATTGTAGCATTTAATGTTTTAGGGTTAAAGGTAATTAATATTAAAGTATCACCATTAGCAATAGCATTTTTACTTAATACTTCATCTGTAGAATCAATTCCCATGAGTAAGATTGTAAATGGTTCAGTAATAGAATTACCACTAGACTTTGTTTCAAACTCAGATGTTTCAGTTTTTTTCATTTTTTTATCTTTAGAAAGAATAATCTTAGTATCTGTTGCAATACTCTCATATCCAGTCACACCAGAATATATATCTACATAGTTATCAGTAATAAATATAGCATCAATTTCTCCGGCATATAAATCAACTAACATACTAGAGTAATCATCGTAATTTTTAATTTCGTTATTATCTTGTAATTTATTTTCTTTAATCATCTCTTGAGGAATGATATAACCATCGGGAGATTTTTTATCATTTAAAATACCAATAGTATAATCTTTAATATCATTAATATCGTTTGCTTCATTAGAACTCATAACAACTAAATCAGAAGTATAAGTAACATACTCTTTATTAATATTATCTAATTGCCCGTAAACATAAGCAATAACAATACCTACAGCAAAACAGATAATAGAGTAAATAACCATAAAAGTAATTAATCCAATACGCTTAGAATGTTTCTTTTTTCGTTTTTTAGAAGCAACTCGAACTCTAATTAACAGTATTAAATCAATAAATATTAAAACACCTATAACAATATAACGTAATGTATTTTCGATAGAACTAAGTAAAAAAATCTCATAAATTGCAAATGCACTAGCAAGCAATGCCAGTACTAAAAAAATATATAATACAAATCTAAATTTTATTTTTCTTTCTCTTGGTTCATTTTCATGTTCATTTCTAGCCATAATTACCTCCCGTATGAAAAATACTCGTCTAGCTTTTATTATTATATCTAAAAATACTTATTTTATCAACCCAATACAAGGAATTAGTAATAAAAAAATGTAATGTAAAATAATGTAAAAATTGTCGAAAAAATAAAAAAATAAAAAGGAAGACAGTAGATATATTGTATAATATAATTGAGAAACTATAAGGAGGGTAAAAGATGAAAAGGAAACTATGGTTCTTAAGTCTAGTAGTACTAGGAATATTATTATATCCAAAAGACACATATGCTTTTTCCCAAGCAAATTATGAATATAAATCTTTATGTGGAAACTTCGAAGTAGCAGGAATGCATACTGATGGAGTAATAGATCCCGTAGGTTGTTTTAATACCTTTGATGAAGCTAAGAATTTTATGAGGAGTAATGGTGCAGATGACTTAGTAGTCTTTGGTAAAGTATCAGGAAAGACTAAAATATTAGATGCTAACATGGCATTATTAGATTTGAGTGTAAATCCAACAACACTAACTTATTTTTATACAAATAGTAATTTAACAGGTTCGTCTTATACATATATGGATACAGGTTCTCTATATGGAGGCGTAGATGGAGCATTACTAGATTCCAGTTACTCTAGTGCAAAAGGAGTGTATACAGCCAAAGTAAAAATAGGAAATTTTACTGGCTGGATATCTCAAGAAGCCTATGAAGTAGTACCAGTTACCTGGGTAAAATCATCAAGTAGTTATACAGTAACAGATGAAAGTATTAAACATAATTATGTAAATAAAATACAAGAGACGTTTACTGGTAGTAAAGGTAGTATCATAGGACCAAAACCAGACATGTTATCACCAGGAACATATTATAGTTATGATGGAAAATATTTCTATACTGATAGAACAACAATGATAAAAGATTATAAAAATGGAAACTATAATAATGCAGTAAACAAAGATAATGAGTATTACAACTATTACATGTACTTATCAAATCACACAAGAACAAGTTACTCAAGTCAAAATATCGATGAATATATTAGAAATAACATGGGAATATCACAAGATGTATATGGAAATGCTAGTAATGGTTCAAACTCAAGACTTTATGGAAAAGGAGTATTTTACTATTATGCACAAGAAAAATATGGAGTAAATGCTATTCTTTCTCTAAGTTTAAGTAGAAATGAAACTTCTCATGGACGAAGTAATCTAGCTATTAACAAAAATAATGGATTTGGACTTAACGCAGTAGATACCTCACCAACAGAATCTGCAAACTGGTATGCATCCTACGCAAGTAGTATCTTAGGATATGCTTCTAAATGGATTACTTATGGATATGCTCATCCAAGGGACTGGCGTTATTTCGGGCCACAATTTGGTGATAAATGGATAGGAATGAATGTAAAATATGCATCTGATACATATTGGAGTGAAAAGATGGCTGCTCAATACTATTCTTTGGATAAAGCAAAAGGACTACAAGACTATAACTTCTATCAATTAGGAGTAGTAACAAGACAAGTAAATGCCATGAGCGATGCCAGTAACAGTTCCAAGTTTGTCTACTCTTATCCAGAAGCAGAAGATGCAGTAGTAATTATAGGAGAAAAACAAGGAGAAGCAGTAGAAGGAAATACTACCTGGTATAAAGTAGTAAGTGATTTAAATATAGATAGTAATTTTAATGAAATAACATCAGGAGACTATAACTGGGATGGTTATGTTTATATTCCAGCAGCCTATGTAAAAAAGATTAATCAAGGTAAAAATGGTTATATTTCTCCAAATGAAGTAACAGAATATCAAGATAAAGATTATGAATATGATTTATATGTAGAAGAGACAACTCTAAAACCAAAAGTAGCGAAGACTATAAAACAAACAGAGTATTACTATGATTCTGCATTAACTGTAAAAAGAAATCAAGTATTATTAAATGATAGATATGTTATGGTTTATACGGCAGCCTATGATAAAAATGGAGTGGCAGTATCCTACTTAGTAACATCAGACTACTGGTATGATCAAAAACACTGGGTACCAGCAGATAGTATTAGTTTTGTTAGTAGTGATTATGGTAAATTCTCAGTAACAGCAGCTGGTAATCAATATACCTGGGTAAACTCAACAACACAAGATACTAAGGCAACACTAATTAGTGGACAATATCATAATTCTTATGCTCCGATATTAGAAGAGACTGTAGTAGATGGCCATACTTGGTATAAAGTACCAGTAAACTTAAGTGGAACTACAAATGAATTTGGTTGGACTTTAGCGTCTGCACCAAATGTATATGTAGAAAAACTTCATAGTGAAAGTGTAAACACACCGCCTGTTATCATTGCAGAAAATAAAACAATCGTACAAGGTAGCGAATTTGACTATCGAAAAGATGTATCCGCAACAGATATAGAAGATGGAGACTTAACAAAAGAAATTGAAGTAGTAGAAGAAAATGTAAAAATTGATGAACCAGGTACTTATGAAGTAACATACAAAGTAACCGATAAAAATAATCAAACAACAACAAAAACGATTACAGTAACAGTAACAGAAAATAAAAAACCAGTAATAACAGCTGAAGATAAAGAAGTAGTTCAAGGTAGAAAATTAGACGAACTAGAAGGTGTAAGTGCAACCGACGAAGAAGATGGTCCAGTAGAAGTAAAAGTAAAAGATAATACAGTAAACTTAGAAGAACCTGGTAGTTATACAATTACTTATGAAGCAACGGACTCTTATAATCAAACATCAGAAAAAACAATTACAGTAACAGTACTAAAAGATGAAGCTCCAGTAATCAATGCCGAAGACAAAACGATTACACAAGGTACAAAGTTTAAACCACTAGATGGAGTCACAGCCGAAGATAAAGAAGATGGAGAAATTAAAGAGATTGAAGTAGTAACAAATGAGGTAAAAGAAAATAAAACTGGAGAATATGAAGTTACTTATAAAGTAGTAGATAGTTTCAATAATGAAACGAAAAAAACAATTACTGTAACCGTAGTAGAAAACCAAAAACCAGTAATCAATGCTAAAGATAAGACTATCTACTTAAATGAAGAATTTGATCCATTAGAAGATGTAACCGCTATAGATCCAGAAGATGGAAAAATAAAAGATATCGATGTAATTGAAAATAATGTAAAAATAGAGGAAATAGGAGAGTACAAAGTAATATATCAAGTAGAAGACTCTTTTGGTAATGTAGTAACAAAAGAAATTACAGTAACAGTAGAAGAGAAAAAATTAGAAGAAAGAGAGGGA
>CALVYD010000031.1 GCA_944371995.1 uncultured Bacilli bacterium | reverse complement strand
TATCATAAGGTAATGCAATATAAAAAACTAAAAGAAAGTGGAATATTATAAAGCAAGCTTTAAGCTTGTTTTTATGTTATAATCTTATAGGAGGATGTAAGTATGTATAATATAGAAGTATTTGAACAATTAATAAAATCTAATTTATCTTCTGAGGATGTATATAAGAAAATCATGGAAATGAATCCTATTTATACAAAAGAAAAATATAGTAATGACGAAGAAGAACCATTTGCTATCTATGTAGGCGGAGTAGGTAAAGATGATTTAGTAACGATTAATAATGATTTATATCCAATTAAAATGAGCTTTGATTCAGAACAAGTCTATATCGATTTTATTAATTTGATTCGTGAAAAATTACATGTAACAAATAAATCATTTCAAAGTACAGTTTTGGCATCTATTAGAAATTTATCTAAAAATTGGTTTTATAGACAAACCACACCAGAAGCAATCGAAAACGCTAAATTGGCTCAACTATACATGGAAAAATTTAAAAGACCGGAAACGCAACGGGATAATTATGCATCAGATAAACGAGTATCGGTATTTGATGAAGAAAATAATCAGGTTGTTTATAATATTTCCAAATTTGCAGGAACTGGTGATTTAGCAAAATGTGTGGAAATTAACTCGGTCGCTTGTAATCTATTAAATTTTAGTGGTATAGAGTCAAGTTTAATTCAAGGATATTTTATTAATCATAAAGGAAAACAAGAAGCTCATACTTTTCCAATTTATATAGGAAACAACGGAAATTATTGCTTGTTAGACTGTGCATTGAAACAGCAAAGAAAAAATATTTTACCTGGAGACATTAATTTTGAAGATGGATTTAGTTTTGAAAATCCAGTATTATTAACATATTCAGATGGTCATAAAGAAGAAGCATCATTTATCTATAAAATATCTCCTCAAAAATTAATGACATCATCAAAAGGAATAGGGAAATAAAATAATAAATTGCACCATATAAGTTTTAAAACCCGAGCATTTTACTCGGGTTTTAATCGTTATATTATAAATTTTTAATTTTATGATGTTTCTTTAATATATTTGTTACTTTCTATCTTACTGGTGTTAGCAATAAAAAAATAGACACTCTTCAGCACCGATAGAGTGTCCATCCTAATTTTATAAAGAACTTTTGACAAATTCTCTTGCTTATTTAAACCTTTTGTACACACTTACTTTCCCTTTTTTGTGCATTTTTATATTGACTTTTATAATAATTTTGTGGAAAAAGTTTCTTTTTCTTACAATTTTAATCATATTAAAACTCGAATAATAGAAGTTCGAGTACTAATTAATCTGGCGCCATCTGGGAAGTTATCTACAACTTGTTGGCAATTTAATATAAGAAGCAATCACTATTTAAAATATAACATACATTTTTGAAATTTTATCAAAAACTTTTCCTGTTCGATTGTTTTATAAATCCATTTATTATATAATTCTAACAGGAACATTTGATGTGAGTGTCGTCCTCCAATCTTGAGAAGAAAGGAGGGATAGAAATGAAGAAAAGAACTTTTATAATAAAAGTCCTTCGTCTTATTGCTATCATTTTATTACTCCTTACCTTATTGGTAATAGCAATAAAAATATGACACTCTCTCATCTCTGATTGAGTGTCAACACTAATTTTTTAGAGGCGACATTCACTTGCAGAATTAAATGTTCCTCTTTTTTATTTTATGCAAGTTTTCTTGCTTACATACTAATAATATCATAAAAAAGAGCTTATTTCAAGTCCTCTATATATAACTCGTACGTTCGAACAATTATTAATCTGGTGCCGTTGAGAAAGTTATCTACAACTTTTATCAAGGGTAATTGATATTAGAATCAATAACTAAATATATTTTAATAAAAGAAGAAAAATAGCAACTACATATAGTGCTATTTTTATCGTGTCATTCTTTTTTTATAAACATGACCTTGTGCGTCATCATTTGATTCGAGGCTTTGAATTTTTCTATTAATTTTATTTAATAATTCATTATCCGAACTATTTGATTGTTGCATTAATTCATCTAGTTGAGCTTTTATTTTTCTCTTTTTATCGATTTCATTCTTTACTGCATAAGGAATATATGGCAAAATAATACATTTGCCATCCTCTGTTATTTCTGAAACTTGACCTGTATTTTCATCATAAGCATATTCTAAAAAAGGTCTTGCTACTTGCTTTTTAGACTTTTCCAATAAAGCTATTAAGTAACCAGAATTTAGATTGTTTTTTTTACAACAATCATCTATATTAATTGATTCAGAAATAATTAGATATGCTAAATTAGACTCAAAAATTTCTAACTCATGAATACTATCTTCTAATTCTTGATGTTTCATTTCTAATTTTGATGCAATATTAATTATTTTCTCCGCTTTAAAAAAATGTGCAATCGATAAAACCGAAGACATTCTACTATATTTTCTTTTTGCTTTTCTTAAATTAACTTGACGTTCATTTAATCTACTGTTATTAAATTCTTCAACATTTTTGTTTAAGAAATATCTTTGAGCCGATTCGCGATTTACTAAAAGATTGAGAAAATGATTATTTTTTTTAATCCTAATATACATATAAATCAATCTCCCTTTTTTGTACATTGTATATTGATATTTACACCATATTATAAGTAATTACAGTATACATTGTCAATATCATTGCATTCTTTGAAATTTATATTTGATGAAAGACATAAATCATAAACATCAACTTTTCTTCTAGGTTGATTTTTTCATAAAATAAAAAAATCAATCATTTCTGATTGATTCCTATATCAAAAGTTTATGCTTTTTGAGCAGATTTTCCTATAGTGCCAAAAGACAGAATTGAACCATACAAGTAACATAGGAGATATCTTTTTAAAAAAATGTTAAAAAGATATTGACAAATGAATTAGTTATTAATACAATGTTAATAACAAGTGAAGAAACTTGTGATTTTAATACCGTATGATATTAATAAAATATTAATAAGAGGAGAGAAAAATATGAATAAAATTAAAAAAATAGAAGTTTATGAACGCATGTTAATTATTGTTGATATGGTAAATGGTTTTGTAGAGGAGGGAAGTCTACATGATAAAAAAATAGGAAGAATAATTCCAAGACAAATTGAACTAATTAAAGAAGCTCATGCTAAAGGTTCACTAGTTATCTTTGTAAAAGATGCTCATAATGAAGACGCAGTAGAATTTAGACGTTTTGGCAATACGAAACATTGTGTAAAGGGAACGAAAGAAGCAGAACTTGTAGATCAGTTAAAGCCTTTTGAAGAAATGGATGATACGATTTCAGTCGAAAAGAATAGTACAAGTTTTATGGAATCTCCTGACTTTAGAACGGTTGTAGCTAGTGCTAATAATATTAAAAAAGTAGAATTAGCTGGTTGTTGTACAGATATTTGCGATTTTAATGGAGCCATGGGACTAGCCAATTATTATGATCAGTGGAATCGAGAAGTAGAAATCACTGTACACGAAGATGCTATCGCAACTTATAGCGAAGAAGAAAGAAAAGACTATGTAGATGCTGCTAAGTTATTGATGAAACAACAAGGAATAAAACTAGTAAGTAAGAAATGATAATTATTTTTTTAAAATTAGATATTAACAAAATATTAAAAAGAAAGAGGAGAAATTATGGAAAATAAAACATTAATGACAGATTTTTATGAATTGACAATGGCACAAACTTATTTTAATGAAGGAAAGAAAGAAGAAAAGGTATATTTTGATATTTTCTTTAGAAAGAATCCTTATGATGGCGGGTATACTATCAGTGGAGGTTTAGATGAAACAATTAATTATATTAAAAACTTTCATTTTGCAGAAGAAGAAATCAAATATTTAAAAAAATTAGGAATATTTAATGATGAATTCCTAGCATATTTAAAAGATTTAAAGTTTAAAGGAGATATCTATGCTGTTCCAGATGGAACAGTAGTATTTCCCAATGAACCAGTATTAACAGTAAAAGCCGATGCAGTAACCGCGCAAATTATGGAGACAGCATTACTTGCTAATTTCAATCATGCATCTCTTGTTATAACAGCAGCAAAAAGAATTACAAGAGAAGCAAAAGGTATTCCTGTGATGGAATTTGGAGCAAGACGTGCTAGAGGAATTGATTCCGCAATAGAAGCTAGTAAATGCGCATATATCGGAGGATGTGTAGGAACATCTAATACTTATGCAGGTATGAAATATGATATCCCTGTCATGGGGACTATGGCTCACTCATTAGTAACAGAAAGCGAAGATGAATATGAAGCATTTTTAAAATATGCAAAAAGTAATCCTAACAATTGTGTATTCTTAGTAGATACCTATGATACACTTCGCAGTGGAATTCCTAATGCCATTAAAGTTGCAAACGAATACCTAACACCTAATGGCTATGCATTTAAAGGAATTAGAATCGATAGTGGAGACTTAGCATACCTATCAAAAGAAGCTAGAAAAATGTTAGATGAAGCAGGATATAAGGATACAGGAATTTGTTTATCAAATGGATTAAATGAGTATACTATCAGAGATTTAATTACACAAGGAGCCAAAATCAACTCTATTGGTGCAGGAGATAACATCGCAGCTCCTAAAGAAAGAGTAGGAGGAGTTTATAAACTAGTAGCAGTAGAAGAAAAAGGTAACATAAGACCATGCATTAAAGTAAGTAATGACAGTATTAAAACAATTAATCCAGGATATAAAAAAGTATATCGCTTCTATGATAAAGATACAGGATACGCCCTAGGAGATGTTATTACTTTAGCAGAAGAAAAAATAAATAAGAATCATTACACTTTAATACATCCAGTAGAAACATGGAAACGAACAGAATTAACAAATTATAACGTTCGTAGCCTATTAGTACCAATATTTCAAAATGGACAATTAGTATATAAAGATCCATCTTTACCAGAAAAACAAAGTTATTGTCAAAAAGAATGGGAAACATTATATCCTGAAGTAACTAGAATTGATAACCCTCATGAATATTATGTTGACTTATCAGATGATTTAAGAACATTAAAGCAACAATTAATTGAATCACACAAAATAGAAAAGGGAAAGGAATATGTAAAGTGCGCAAAGAAAAACTAAAAGAATTAAAAGAATATATGAAAGAACTAAGTACAATAAAGAAAATAAAAGAACCTGAAGAGTACAGTTATGATGAAAAAGGAAACCCTATAAAACCCAAAAACTTTATTAACATTGAAAAATATAATTGTATATTACGAAACGGAATGATGATTCCAAGAGAAAAAATCGTAAAAAATGGAAAAACAGGAAGTGCAGCAATCATATTACCTATTACAGAAGAGAATAATACATTACTAGTAGTACAACCTAGAGTTTTTACTAAAGAAACCGTTTGTGTAGAATTACCAGCTGGTTATATTGAAGATGGAGAAAGTCCAATAGAAGCAGGAAAAAGAGAACTAGAAGAGGAAACTGGATATGTTCCAACTGAAATGAAAGTAATTGCTAGTTTCTATCAGGATCAAGGGTGTAGCAGTGCATATAACTATAGTATACTAGCATTAGGATGCAAAAAAATAAAAGGTCAAAAACTGGATAAAGATGAATATATACGCTACTTTGAATGTAGTTTTGATGAAGCTTTAGAATTAGTAGAAAATGGTTACATCACAGATTTACAATCTCAGTTTACAATAGAAAAAGCAAAATCATATATTTATCAAAAAAAATCTAAAAAATAGTAAAAAATATAATTTTTTGATACACTATAAAAAGGAGTGATAATATGAAAGAATATGGATTTATCAGAGTAGGAGCTATAGTAAATAAATTATCTCTAGCAAATCCTATGAAAAATGCCGAAGAAATAATAAAAGAAATTAAGAAAGCAGTAAACTTAGGTGTTTCTATAGTTACCACACCAGAACTTTCTTTAACGGGATATACTTGTGGTGATTTATTCCTACAAGACCAATTATTAAATGATAGTGAAAATGCCTTACAAAAAATCTTAGAGGAGACAAAAAAGTTAGATATTATTTCTATAGTAGGAATGCCTATTAAACACAATAATCAGTTATTTAACTGTGCAGTAGTAATGGAAAAAGGAAAAATTTTAGGAGTAATACCCAAGACATACATTCCTAATTATCAAGAGTTTTATGAGGCTAGATGGTTTTCTTCTAGTAAAGATTTAAAAACAAATGAATTAGAATTATTAGGTCAATCAGTTCCTATCTCTACGAACTTATTATTTCAAGATAAAACACTAAAAGAGATTACTTTTGCCATTGATATATGTGAAGACTTATGGACAGTAACTCCTCCAAGCGATTATCATGCTTTATATGGTGCAACTATTATCTTTAATTTATCTAGTAGTAATGAACTTATCGGAAAACATGAATATCGTAAGAACTTAGTTGCAATGCAATCAGCCAAAACAATTTCTGCTTATATTTATGCATCTAGTGGAGTAATGGAATCAACCTCAGATGTAGTATTTGGTGGAGCAAGTATGATTTACGAAAATGGATCAGAATTAGTAGAAAATAAACGTTTTGAAATAGAAAGTAATATTATCACAGCAGACATTGATGTATTAAAATTAGCAAATGACCGTAGAAAAAATAGAAGTTATATGAATAATACACCAAGTCTAGAGTACAACGTAATAAAAGTAGAGGTAATAGATACCATAGAAGAATTACAAAGAGATTATAAAGAATATCCATTTGTCCCATCTAACGAATCAGAAAGAAATAATCGATGTGAAGAAATTATAGAAATCCAGTCTAGTGCTATAGCAAGACGCCTAATCCAACTTGGAAATCCTAAATGTATCATAGGAATGTCTGGCGGATTAGACTCAACACTTGCTTATTTAGTGATTGTAAAAGCTTTTGAAAAATTAAATCGAGATACGAAAGATATTATTGGTATTACGATGCCAGGTTTTGGAACAACAGGTAGAACTTATCAAAATGCGATAGACTTAGTAAAAGAGTATGGCGCCACTCTAAAAGAAATTAGTATCAAAGAAGCATCTTTACTTCATATGAAAGATATTGGTCTACCAGAAACAGATAGAAGTGTTACTTATGAAAATATCCAAGCAAGAGAGCGTACACAGATATTGATGGATGTTGCGAATATGGAAGGTGGATTAGTAATCGGTACAGGAGACTTATCAGAATTAGCGCTAGGCTGGTGTACTTATAATGGAGACCATATGAGTATGTATGCGGTAAATACATCCATTCCTAAAACATTAGTCCGTTTTTTAGTCAGCAGAGTAGCAGACCAAACAGAAGGAAAGAAAAAAGAAGTCCTACAAGATATATTAGATACGCCAATCTCTCCAGAATTATTACCAGCAGATAAAGCAGGAAACATTCTACAAAAAACAGAATCTAGTATTGGACCATATGTATTACATGACTTCTTCCTTTATCACTTTTTAAGATATGGCGCAACACCTAAGAAAATCTATATTTTAGCACAACATACTTTTAAAAGTAATTTTAGTAATGAAGAGATTAAAAAATGGTTGAAAGTATTTATCAAGAGATTCTTTACACAACAGTTTAAGAGAAACTGTATTCCTGATGGTGTAAAAGTAGGAAGTATTAGTTTATCTCCAAGAGGAGATTTACGTATGCCAAGTGATGCATCAGTGGATGCCTGGTTAAAAGAATTAGATGAAATAAATGATTAATATTGAAAGAAAGCAGTTTTTTCTTTATAATAACTAGGCAGGAGGCTTTTATGAGAATAAAAAGAATAGACTGTTATTCACAACTCGAGAAAAAAGAATTGCTAAACCATTGGCTTTACTATTACAAACTCACAGAGTATAATCAAGAAACACTAAATAGATTTCAAGAATTAATAGCAAAAGATACCAACACAATTCTTCAATTAGCAATCATTAGCTATAGAAATAATATAGGACCTAACGACTTGTTAGAATTAATAGAAAATGATATTACAAGTGATAAAAAATTCGAAGAATTAAAAAACAATTGTAAAAAACTAAAAGAAAATTATCCAGAACCACATAAAAGAGCAGAACAAAGATTTTTGACAGAAGTAGTTATCACATATAATCGTTCAAAGAAACAAAAAATGTTAACGAATGAAGAATTTGCCAAAAAAGTATTAGGATTATCTAAAAACAGTATGTTAACATCAAAACGAGTGAAGGAAGTTTTTGAATATTGTTTATTAACAGAGCAAGAATTAGAAAATGGTGAACCATTAGAAGAGTTTATTATTACAGAAGGTGTCATGACAAAAGCAATTTTTAGTACTGAAAGAATAAACCATCATAAGCCAGAAATTAATGAAATGCTGGACGAAGTTATAAATATTGATAAGACTACTCATTTTTTTAATATGTGTACTAGAAAAGATGGTTCTTTATGGACGAGAGAATATGAAGTAGTAGATCAATTAATGATATTAGGCCTAGCATCAGAATTATTAGCAATCCCGTTAAATATTCCGAAAGATAGCTGGAAAGATGTCTTTCCTGATGGAATACCATTTCTAATAAAGAATAATGAAAAAATAGCAACACCAGTAGTTGGTAACAAGCCAAAGGGAATTTAAAAAATATATCACACAAAAAGTAACTCAAAAACAATGAGTTACTTTTTTATCTGAATTTGATAAACTTTTACTTCTTCTACATGATCTATTTTGTATAGGGAAGTATCTCTAGGAACTGAACCCTTATAGATTAGGATTCCTCCGTTTTTAATAGCAATACGTTGCGAATAAATATTATCAGGTAACGTAGATATTAAAATTCCTTCTTTGATAGCATAAGTATTTTGTTGCAATAGCTCTTTTAAAAGTGAAAGACTTTGTGTACCATATCCTAGATGTTGAAAAGAATCATAAATCGTATAATCTACATTTCCACCATAGAAAAGCTCATCATATAGTGTTGCTTGAAAACCAATTTCTCCGACCAATTCTAAAGTATCACATTTTACAACATCAAAAGAAAGAAAAGCAGAAGTAGCAATATTGGTATCAAAACTATTAGATAGTAATCCAATTTTATCATTGGTAATTACTGGTTGATATTCTTCTTTTGTAACCATAGTAGGTCTACTAATGATGGTTTTATTGATATAGTCATAAAAGTTTTGCATATCACATCTTCTTTCAAATAAGATGTTCTTATTGTAATTTATTTTTTTCTAAATTGCAAAGGCTTTTCTTCTTTTTTACCAATAAATCTTTGATAATCATATTCTGATATCTCTATAAGCAAAGGATGGTTAGGAGAATCTAGTTTTTCTACCAAGTCATAACCAAAAGAGAAAAAACTAGAAACACTTTCAAAACTTTTTTGATATTGCTGATTTACAAAATCATCTGGTTTAAAACAAATAGCAAATCTACTACTACCATCTTTTGTACTTTTTCCAACATAGACTTCTTTCGTATTTTGCGACTGATTTGTATCCTGTGTTGTATTAGAAGTAGATAAGTTTAGGAAAGAAAAAGGAATCTCTTCTCTTTTTTTCTGATAAGTTTTTAATATTTTAGAGTCAACAGTTCCAATAGGGAAAAACTCTTCTTTAAAACTTACTTCTTGTGTTTTTAGATTGACACTTTCGATAACTCTAGAAATTTCTTCTCCATCCGGTAAAAAAACAGAAGAAAGAGTAGATAGGAACGGTACGTTATCACGATACCGTAGCCAGGAAAGATTTACGAATACTAAAGATTTATCATCACTCAATTTCATGGTTAAGTCATAAGTAGAAAGAGAATTTGAATCTTTATGCTCTTTATCAAAATACCAAAAACCAAACTCCTGGTGAAAAGATAGTGATTTCTTATTATCTAATGTTATCTTCATGATGCGTTTACTCATACATCGTCCTTTGGTATCATTTTCAATATATTTTAACAAGCTAGTAACACTATCATCTGTCTTTTTTACATCAAATTTCATATCTAGTCCAATATCATGACCATTCTTTGTTTTACTATATTGTTGTGCTAATTCGATATTACTACTAATATCAGCTGTATGAAATAAAAACATTTCATAGTAATAATTATGAACAAATTCCTTAGGTATACGCCAGTATAATTTTTTAAAGTCATTGGAAAAAGTTAACATCTTATCTATTTTTACTTGTTGATATGACGTAAAACTCATATTTTCACCTTCCTTTATAAAATATCATAATATAATAGAGAAATTTTTGCAAAAAATAGTTGACAATTTTTATAGTTATTAATATAATGTTAATAACAGATGACAAATCTGAATTTTTTATAAAATATGTTATTAACAAAATATAATAAGAAAGAAAGATGTAAGATGGAAATAACAATTAGTAAAGAAGATGTTATACAATTACTTACAAATTATTATAAGAAAACAGAAGGGTTTACTGAAACAATCCAAATTATAACTGAAAAAGATTTTGACGGATACGGGTATTATGGATCTAAAAAGGAAATTGCTAAAACAAAAATAGAAAGAAAAGAAGAGATGAACTTATATGGTATAACAGTACCAGTAGTATCAGCATTAACAAAAACAGAAGTTCTTGGCGTTTTTCAAAATATATTATCAGAAAAGGGCTATTCAGTAAACTCCATTGGATTTGACCAAGGAATTACTACCGAATATCATTATAACGATGATTATAAAGTAGCATATTGTAATGGACTAAAATTAGATGTAGAAAAAAAAGTAAAAGAATATAGACGATAATTTATTTTTTAGTATTAGATATTAACAATGAATTAATAAGAAAGGTGAGGAATATGAATAATTTAAAATTAATTGTTTTAGATAACATAAAAGAAGTAGGAAATAATGTCAATTTGAAATTAAAAAAATTAAGGGACGAAAATAAAGATTACTTATTAAAGATTACAGAAAGTAGATTTTCTAATGGCGAAGGTAAAGTAAAAATAGAAGACTCAGTAAGAGAGAAAGATATTTATTTACTAGCAGACGTTGGCAATTATGGAACGACATATAATATGCATGGATTTACTCATCATATGGCACCAGATGAACATTTTCAAGATATCAAAAGAACAATTTCAGCTATCTCTGGTTATTCAGAAAAAGTAACAGTAATTATGCCACTCCTATATCAATCAAGACAACATAAAAGAAAAGGTAGAGAATCAGCAGACTGTGCTTTAGCATTACAAGAATTAGAAAGACTAGGAGTAGACCATATTATTACTTTTGATGCTCATGATCCAACGATTTCTAATGCTATCCCTAATTTACCATTTGAGAACTTCTATCCAACGAATACCATTTTAGAAGACTTATTAAAAAATGAAAATCTAAGTAATGTTTTAGTAATCAGTCCAGATCTAGGCGCAACAGAGCGAGCAAGATATTTTGCCGAAATGTTAGATACCAACGTAGGAGCTTTCTATAAAAGACGAGATTTAACAAAAGTAGTAAATGGTAAAAATCCAATTATTGAACATACTTACATGGGACCATCCGTAGAAGGATGTGATGTCTTAGTAGTAGATGACATGATAGCTTCTGGTACTTCTATGTTAGAAGTAGGAGAAAGACTAAAAAAAGAAGGAGCAAATAAAGTATATTTCATCGCAACTTTCTCCTTATTTACAGAAGGAATAGAAGAATTTGATAAAGCTTATCAAAATAATTACTTTGATAAACTATACACAACAAACCTATCTTACATTCCCGAAGAATATAGAAACAAAGAATGGCATCATACAGTAGATTGTTCTGAAAATATCGCAGAAATCATCAATGCTTTACATAACAAAGAATCACTGAAATCATTACTAAATGGTAAAGAAAAAATACTCACTTTACGAAAGGAGAAAAAATTATGAAGATAGGAATATTCGGAGGAAGTTTTAATCCCCCTCATAAGATGCATAAAAACATAGCCAAAGAATTAATTAAACACGGTTATGTCGATAAAGTTATCTTTGTACCTACAGGAACAAAATATGAATATAAAAACAACCTAGAATCAAATAATACTAGGTATACGATGTTAACACTTATGATAGAACATGAAAAAGATTTATCCCTAAGTAAGTATGAATTACAAGATAGGCCAGTCTATACCTATGAAACCCTAGACCATTTCAAAAGAAAATATCCAGAAGATGACATTTACTTTATTTGTGGAACAGATAATTTAAGTTATATAGATCAATGGAAAAGAGGAGACTATATCTTAAAAAACTATAAAATTTTAGTTATTAAAAGAACAACCGACGAATTAGAACCATTATTAGAAAAATATAAAAATTATCAAAAAAATATAATCGTAACTTCTATCAAAGAAGAAACATTATCTTCTACTTATATTAGAGAAGAAATAAAAAAGAAAAAACAAGGTAATATCAAAAAATATCTAGATAAAAAAGTATATCAATATATAAGAGAAAATCATTTATATGAAGAAAAGACGGAAAGGAAGTGTTTCTATGCTGTTAAAAGCTATTAAAAAACTCTAACTTTGACGAAATATAAGTTATATCAAAAATAGGATTGGTTAAGAAAATTTTGTGAAAATAGCAAGTTTATGATAAAGTATAGCAAGGAGCATATGAATAAGTATAAAAATTAATAGAAAGGCTCATCTATATTTTATGAAATATTAAATAATTTTATCTGAAAGAGTACAGAATAAAAGTAGATGATAATAGGAAATAATATGATTAAAAAAATAGCGATTAATCCAGACTGGTTTTATCATCGCATACAACTTGAAAAATTAGATGATATTCTAAATACTGGGGCCATTCTTTCTAGAAGAAAACAGGGATATCAGAAAATGAATCATACTACTTGGAATGGCCTAGATTATATCTCTTTAGCAAAAAGAGAAGAATCGGTATGGAACAGTTCCTATAGAAGATTTATTTCTTCTTCCTATGCTTTTATTTTAGCTGGAATTTCAGTAAATAATACGAAGTATATAGAAGATTATAATTATGAATTATGGTGCAAATTATCGAGATTGTTTCCTAGTAAGCGTTTCTCACCTTATGAAGATGAATATCAAGTAAAAGATGAAATAAGCCTGGATGCTGTAATTGGAATTAAAATACCAGATAAAGAAAAAGACTTTTCTTCGGTAGAGTTTTATAAAGAAAAAGATTGTGCGATTGATATTGTTTTAAATATGATAGGAAGTAATTTAGAAAGTGTTCCTTTTATTGATATTAATGAAGAATTACAAATAGATAGATGTGATATCAAAAAATATATGAAAAATAGATAAGGAGAATAAAAATGGATTTTAAAGAGATTATACATATTTTACAAGAAAGAAGAAAAACAATTTCTACGATGGAGTCTTGTACTGGTGGAGGTGTTGCGAATGCCATTACTAATTGTGAAGGAGCCAGTGAAATATTAAAATTTAGTGCAGTAACCTATTCTAATGAGTATAAAATTAAACAGGGCGTATCAAGTGAAGTAATTGATAAATATACAGTCTATAGTATGGAAACAGCAGATGAGATGAGTAAAAAAATTACAGAGTATGCAAATAGTGATTATGGAGTAGGGATTACTGGACAATTAAATAGACAAGATCCAGCCAATCCTGTAGGAGAGGACAATGTTGTCTATATTAGTATTTACGATAGAGAAAATGATAAGTATTATAGAGAGACCATGGAAGTTCATAAAGAAAGTAGAAAATTAAATAAAGATCATGTCATTGATAAAATTATCGAAATGTTAGAAACTATATTAAAAAAATGATAAAATATTAATGAGGTGAAAAACATTGAAAGAATCTGATTTAGTAAAAGTAAGAGAAGAGTATAAAAACATGGTAAAAGAAACTAACCAGCTTTTATCTTATAAAAAAGAATTAATGTCATTAGAACAGGATGAGAATGTAAAAAGATATCTAGAACTTCTAGAGTTAGTAGATAGAGATTATGAGGCACCATCAATAGAGAAGATGATTGCTGCTGCTTATCTAAATGCCAATATAGAGAATAGTGATAGTAATCATATTATGGTATATGTTGGAACCTATCATAGAGATACTGATATGTATCGGGATAATGATACTATAATACAAGATGATAGTAAGGCTAGTTATAAAGCATATTTAGATTTAGAAACACAAGAAGCTTATAATATTGCTATAGAAGAAGTAGCAGAATTCGAACAAGAACACTTGACGCTATATCTTCCAGTAGAAGGATTTAGTCAAAATGATTATATGAAAAAATATTTTGAACTACAAGCATGGTTTAGAAAACAATTAATGACACGTTCTCAAAAAGAAGTGATAGGAAAATTACAAGAGAGTATGAATATAAAATACCAAAAACTATCTTCAGCATGTCAAAATAATCAAGCACTGCAATTAGAAATTGGAAAACCAGCTAAACCAGTATCTTTTGATGTAGAACACTTTGTAACAACACATCCTGAGGATGGTTTCTTAGAAGAGTTTTGTCTATCCCATGAAAACAAAGCTAAAGTAAAGAAATATAGAAATAAGCATAGTGAAAATCACTAGCTTTTTTCTTAAATTATGTTATAATCAAAGTATAAATAAGAGGTGTGCTATGAAAAAAGAATATAAAACAGAAGAAGAATTTTTAAAAGATTATGATCCAAAAGAATTTGAACAATTATCTATGACATCAGATATCTTACTAATTAGTGTATCTGACCAAGAACAGACAAACTATCGTAAAACTAGTAAAAAAATGATGAGTATTCTACTAGTAAAAAGAGATGATTATCCCTATAAAGATAAATGGTGCTTACCTGGAGGATTCTTGAATCCTAAAATAGAAACATTAGAAGAATGTGCTAAAAGAGTATTAAAAAAGGAAACCAATTTATCAAATATTTACTTAGAACAATTATATACCTATGATGCTATCGATAGAGACCCTAGAACAAGAGTAGTCTCTACTACGTACATTGCTTTAATAGATAAAAATAAATTAACAGAAATGATTAATCCCAATGCATCCTGGTTTGATATAGTTTTATTAGAAGAAAAAAATAATATTGTAGATATTACCTTAGATAACGGAAAAGACACTATACATCTTTCTATAAAGAAAGAACTACGTGAGAAAACAACCGACCGTTACCGTTTTATCGCAATAAAAAATGAAAACTTAGCCTTTGATCATGCCATAGTTATTCTAGCAGGAATAGAAAGAATAAGAAATAAGATTAATTATACCGATATTGTCTTTAATATGATGCCAGACTATTTTACTTTAGGAGAATTACAACAAGTCTATGAAGTAATATTAAATAAAAAACTACTTGATCCTGCCTTTAGAAGAATTATTGCTAACAAAGTAGTAAAAACAAAGAAGATGAAAACCGGAGAAGGACATCGTCCATCCGCATTATTTAAGTATAAAGGAAAGTAATATGAAAACAGTTAGATTATTTGTAAATGATAATGAAACTTCTCAAAATGTTTCAAAAATAGTAAAAGAAAAACTAGAAAGTGCTAATTTCCAAATTGTAGAAGATAATTATGACCTAGCAATCGCCATTGGTGGAGATGGTTCTTTCTTAAGGGTGATAAAAGCAACAAATTTTAGTGAAAATTGTCTCTATATTGGTATTAATGCCGGGACATTAGGTTTTGCTCAAGAAGTAAATATAGAAGAGATTGATAAGTTTATTTTAGATTTAAAAGAAGAAAATTATAAAATAGAAAATATTGGTATTCAAGAAATTGAAATCAAAACACCAGATACCATCTCAAAACAATTATCCTTAAATGAAATGGTAATTCGAGACATGGACTTAAATACAGTGAATTTGCAAGTATTAGTAGAAGGTGTACTATTAGAAGATTTTGTAGGAGATGGACTACTTTTAGCATCTTCCTTTGGTTCAACTGCTTATAACTTAAGTTTTGGAGGAAGTATCGTCTATAATACATTTCACACATTACAACTAACTCCTATTGCTCCATTAAATAACAAGTCCTATAGAAATTTATTAAACTCTGTAATTCTACCAGATAATAAAGAAATTATAATGAAACCATTTAATCGTACTAAAAATTTATTAATTACAATCGATGGTGATAATAATTTCTATAAAAATGTAGAATATGTTACATCAACAATTAGCACCAGAAAAATTCAAATACTTAGAACAAAAGAGTATAATTTTATAAAAAAGATTAATGATAAGTTTTTAAAATAAGAACATACTATTACTGGTGATAGTATGAAAATAAGACTAGGCTATGCCTGTATTAGTGAAACAATAGAAGGGACATCTTCTAGTACTTACTCTTATACAAAATATAAAGAAGAAAAAGACGATAAAAAATTAGAGAGAATTATCTCCTCTAATCTTTTTCATTTGCAACAATTACTAACCTATAACAACAAAAATAATATTCATTTTTTTAGACTAAGTTCCAATATTATCCCGCTCGCAACCAAAAAAGAAGTAAACTTTGACTATTTTACTCCTTATCAAAAAAATTATCAAAAATTAGCAGAGTTAATTAGAGAAAAGAATATGAGAGTAGACTTTCATCCTAGTGAATATTGTATCATCAACAGTACTAGAAAAGAAGTAGTAGAGGCAAGTTTTGAAATACTAAACTATCATTATAGACTACTTACTTATTTAAAAATAAAAAATCCTATTTTAGTATTACATATAGGAAGTAAGGAATTTGGAAAAGAAAAATCTATTACTAGATTTGCTCATAATTTTTATAAGTTACCAAAAGAAATACAAGAAGTAATTGCTATTGAAAATGATGATAAATCATTTACTATTGAAGATTGTCTTTTCTTATCTAAATTAATTAATAGACCAGTAATATTTGATTATCATCATCATTATTGTAATCCATCAGAAACCAGTCTAGACGAAATTTTACCAAAAGTAATATCAACTTGGCAAGAAACTCCTAAGATGCATTTTTCATCACCAAAAAGTAAACTAAAAAAAGAAATAAGATCTCATCATGATTATATTGACAGTAATGAATTTATAAAATTCTTAGGTTATTTAAAAAAGTTAGGAAAAGATATTGATATTATGATAGAAGCTAAGAAAAAAGATGAGGCGATGTTTCGCCTAATTAGGGAGTTAAAATATAAAACAGAAATAAAGTTCATAGATGATACTAGTTTTATGCTATAATAAGTAGCAGGATGTGATAGAATGAATAAAAAAATAGGTGTTCTAGATTCTGGTATAGGAGGTACTACTGTATTAGATAAGATGGTAGAGCTACTTCCTAATGAAGAATATATCTATTATGCAGATACAAAAAATAATCCCTATGGAGAAAAAAGTGAAGAAGAGCTTTATAAAATTGTAAGAAATATTGTTACATTTTTAATCGATAAAAAGAACTGTAAAATGATTGTTCTAGCGTGTAATACCGCAACGACAAAATGTATGAAAAAATTAAGAAAAGAATTTCCAGAGATGCTATTTGTAGGAACTGTGCCCGCAGTAAAAGTTGCTTGTGATAATCACTATAAACACACTCTAGTATTAGCAACTCCCGCAACCATCGATTCTGAAAGAATGACTGAGTTAGTCCAAGATAATAAAAAAGAAAATCAAGAAATAAATCTATACCCTTGTCCAGGATTAGCAGATGCTATCGAAAAACAAGAAGAAGATAAAATAACACAAATACTAGAAAAGATAAAAAGAAAAACAAAAGCTAAAAAAATAGACTCTATTGTATTAGGATGTACTCATTATCCGTTAATTAAAGACAAAATAAAAAAATACTTCCCTAAAGCGGCCTTATTAGATGGTTCCTCAGGTGTTGCGAAAGAAGTAAAAAGACAATTAGAAAATCATAATCTTTTAAATCAAACAAATACTTTTAATATAGAATATATAGACTCGAAAGGAATTTAACTTCCCTCTTTTTTTCTTTTATTGTATAATGATAATAAGGTGATAGTATGAATAATATGTTTTATAGGATAGTACGTCCGATA
>CALVYD010000030.1 GCA_944371995.1 uncultured Bacilli bacterium | reverse complement strand
TTTGACCACTGAAATAAAAGCTATATATTGAAAGGTAATGACATAATATGATATAATGAACTGAGAATAGGAGACTCGTCTATGAGAATAGTAACTATCAGTCCAGAACAATTTGACCGATATGCAAAAGCACACCGTTATCGTAATTATTACCAAACCTCTGTATATGGAAATACTATGATAAAATTTGGCTTTAATGTGCACTTTTTAGGAATAACGGACGACTCAAATACTTTAATTGGTGCATCCTTAATTATCTATAAAGAAGTATTCATGGGACACAAAATCGCTTATGCACCACATGGAATTCTATTCAATTACGAAAATCCAAACCAAGTCAAAGAACTAGCAGAAAAATTAAAAAGGATATTAGGAAAACAAGGTTTTATGTTACTAAAGATTGATCCATATATTCCTTCAACAATACGCGACCATGAAGGAAATATTATGAATTTCAATAATCAAATAAATTTAATTACCGCAAATCTAGAAAGCGCTGGCTTCATACATCAAGGAAAAACTTTATTTTTTGAAGGAGAAAAACCACGCTGGGAAGCATTAGTATTATTAAATAAAGATATAAGAACAATATTTAATAGCTTTGATAAAAGAACAAGACACAAAATAAGAAAAGCAGCTAATTCAGGAATTGAATGTTATAAAGAACCAAGTAAAAACATTAATATACTATATAATTTTATCAAAAGAAAATCTCCAAAACCAATCGAGTTTTATAGAGAATTGATTAGCAACTATGGAGATGATGCCGAAGTATATTATGCTAAAATAAATACTGAAATCTATGTAATCAATAGTAGACGTGCCTACGAAAGAGAAATGGAAAGAAATGATCAAATAGCAGAAAAAATCCAAGATATAAACACATCTCCAAAGTTAAAGAATGGATTATTAAACAAAAAAATGGAATCTGATAAATTATTAAATACATATAAAAATAGTATGGTTCAGGCTACTGAATTACTAAAACAATATCCAGAAGGCCTTATTGTAGCCGGTGCCATTGTAATTAAATATGATAATTCAGCTTTTCTATATATGGAAGGTTTTGATTCTAAATACTCAAATTTAAATCCTAGTTATCTTTTAAAATGGAGAATGATAGATGATTATAATAAAGAACATTTAAAATATTTAAACTTAAATGCCGTTGTAGGTGAATTTGAAAGAAGAAATAAATTTAGTGGCTTAAATGAAATGAAATTAGGATTTAATTCAATTATTACAGAATATATTGGAGAATTTGATATTATATTGAATAACTTTACTTATAACTTATATAAAAGCCTAGGAAAGAACAAATAGAACGAAATAGACCATGAAAAATCTAAAATTACACTTTGCAGAAGTATGCAAAAAAAGATAAAAAACTAAATAATTAAAGCGTTAAAAAACGCTTTTTTTGTGCAAAAAAAAGAACCTTACGGTTCTTTTTATTATTCAACGATTTCAGTAACGTTACCAGCACCAACAGTACGTCCACCCTCACGAATAGAGAATTTAGTTCCTTGTTCAAGTGCGATTGAATGAATTAATTCAACTTCAATATTAACGTTATCACCTGGCATTACCATTTCAACACCTTCAGGTAATGAAATAACACCAGTTACGTCTGTAGTTCTGAAATAGAACTGAGGACGATAGTTTGCGAAGAATGGAGTATGACGTCCACCTTCTTCTTTGCTTAATACATATACTGCAGCTTTGAATTTATGATGAGGTGTAACACTTCCTGGTTTAGCAAGAACTTGTCCACGTTCAACTTCTTCACGAGAAATACCACGTAATAATACTCCAGCATTATCTCCAGCTTCAGCATAATCTAATTGTTTACGGAACATTTCAATTCCAGTAACAACAGTCTTCTTAGTAGGTTTAATACCAACGATTTCAACTTCATCATTAAGTTTTAATGTACCACGTTCAACACGACCAGTAACAACTGTACCACGTCCAGTGATTGTAAATACATCTTCGATACTCATTAAGAAAGGTTTGTCATTATCTCTTTCAGGAGTTGGAATCCAAGTATCTACAGCATCCATTAATTCGTTGATTTTTTCTACCCATTCAGGATCTCCTTCAAGAGCTTTAAGAGCAGAACCACGGATAATTGGAGTTTCATCTCCTTCGTAACCATATTCATTTAATAAGTCACGAATTTCCATTTCTACTAAATCTAATAATTCTGGATCGTCAACCATATCACATTTATTCATGAATACAACCATTTTAGGTACTCCAACTTGACGAGCAAGTAAGATATGTTCACGAGTTTGTGCCATAGGTCCATCTGTTGCAGCGATAACTAGAATAGCTCCATCCATTTGAGCTGCACCAGTAATCATGTTTTTAACATAGTCAGCATGTCCTGGACAGTCAACATGAGCATAATGTCTCTTTTCTGTACTATATTCTATGTGTGCAGTATTAATTGTAATACCACGTTCTCTTTCTTCTGGTGCTTTATCGATATTAGCGAAATCAACAGCTTCATTACCGTTTTTACCAGCTAAAACCTTACTAATAGCAGCAGTTAAAGTAGTTTTACCATGATCTACGTGTCCAATTGTACCAATATTAACATGTGGTTTTGAACGATCAAATTTTTCTTTTGCCATATTATAATTTCCTCCTTTTTTATTTACAAAATATATTTTATCTAATAATTGAAAGATTTTCAACTATTTTGATACACTTTTAATTAATTTCCACTCTTTTTAATAATTTCATCAGAAATATTTTTTGGAACTTCTTCATAGTGATCGAAGAACATAACGAATGTTGCACGACCTTGTGTATTAGAACGAAGATTAGTTGCATAACCAAACATTTCTGCAAGTGGAACCATAGCGCTTAATTTAACAGCATTTCCTTGGCTTTCTTGTCCTAATGGACGACCACGACGACTTGTTAAATCACCCATGACATTACCAAAATATTCATCTGGTGTAGTAACATCAACTTTCATAATTGGTTCAAGTAAAACAGGTTTACATTTATTCTTAGCTTCTTTTAAAGCCATACTAGCAGCAATCTTGAATGCCATTTCATTTGAGTCAACATCATGATAGCTACCATCAAATAAAGTACATTTAACATCAATCATAGGATATCCTGCTAAAACACCTGTTTGCATAGCTTCTTGTAATCCTTTATCAACAACAGGAATATATTCACGAGGAACAACTCCACCAACGATTTGGTCAACAAATTCATATCCTTTATCTGGATTTGGTTCAAACTTAACCCAGACATGTCCATATTGTCCACGTCCACCAGATTGTTTAATATATTTACCTTCACAGTCTCCTGCTTGTTTAATTGTTTCACGATAAGCAACTTGTGGTGCACCAACATTAGCTTCAACATTGAACTCACGCTTCATACGATCTACTAATACCTCTAGATGTAACTCACCCATACCAGCAATAACTGTTTGACCAGTTTCATGATCTGTATGAACTTTAAATGTTGGATCTTCTTCAGCTAACTTTTGTAATGCTAATGCCATTTTATCTTGATCAGCTTTAGATTTAGGTTCAACAGCTAATTGAATAACTGGTTCAGGAACTACTAAACTTTCCAAAATAATAGGTTTCTTTTCATCACATAATGTATCTCCAGTAGTTGTATTCTTAAGTCCAACAGCAGCAGCAATATCTCCTGTATACACATCACTAATTTCTTTACGATTATTAGCATGCATTTGAAGAATACGACCAATTCTTTCTTTAGAATCTTTAGTAGAGTTTAATACATAACTACCACTTGATAAATGACCAGAATAAACTCTAAAGAATGTTAAACGTCCAACAAATGGATCTGTCATAACTTTAAATGCTAAAGCTGAGAATGGTTCACTATCACTAGGATGACGAATTGCATCATTTCCATTTAAATCTGTACCTTTAATAGACTCAACATCTAAAGGACTTGGTAAATAATCAATAACAGCATCCATTAATGGTTTAATACCCTTATTACCTAAAGCATCTCCACACATCATAGGAAAAAACTTAGTAGCAAGGCATCCATTACGGATAGCACGTTTAATCATATCTACACTAACTTCTCCACCATCAAGATAAGTCATCATCATCTCATCGTCAAATTCAGCAACAGCATCAATTAATTCAGCATGCTTTTCTTCAACTAGAGATTTTAAATCAGCAGGAATTTCAATTTCCTTAGCATCCTCTTCAGGTTTTCCATCAAATTCGATAGCCTTCATAGTAACTAAATCAATAACACCACGGAAATCATCTTCAGCACCAATTGGCCATTCAATAGGGCAAACATTTACTCCTAAACGGTCTTTAACTGATTTAATACTATATGCAAAATCAGCACCCATTTTACCCATTTTGTTTGCAAAAATAATTCTAGGAACCATAAACTCATCAGCTTGACGCCATACAGTTTCCATTTGTGGTTCAACACCTGCTTGAGCATCTAGTAAAGCTACTGATCCATCAAGTACACGTAATGAACGAGAAACTTCAATAGTAAAGTCTACGTGTCCTGGAGTATCGATAATATTATAACGATATCCTTTCCAATGAACTGTAGTAGCGGCAGAAGTAATAGTAATACCACGTTCTTTTTCTTGAGCCATCCAGTCCATTTGAGATTCTCCATCATGAGTTTCTCCAATCTTATGGATATTACCACCATGGAACAAAATACGTTCAGTAGTAGTAGTTTTTCCAGCATCTATATGAGCCATAATTCCAAAGTTTCTTGTCTTCTCTAAAGACGTATCTCTTGCCATATAATGACTCCTTTCCTACCATCTATAATGAGCAAAAGCCTTATTAGCTTCAGCCATTCTATGAGTATCTTCACGTTTCTTAACAGCTGCACCTGTACCATTAGATGCATCTATAATTTCATTAGCTAGATTATCAGCCATTCCCTTACCTCCACGGTCACGAGAATACTTTGTTAACCATCTTAAAGCTAATGCTTGACTTCTAGCTGGTGATACTTCAATAGGTACTTGATAGTTAGAACCACCAACACGACGACTCTTAACTTCTAGTTGTGGCTTAATATTTTCCATAGCTGCTTCAAATACTTCAAGAGCATCTTTACCAGTTTTATTTTTTACTTTATCAAATGCTTCATACACGATTGTTTGAGCAATACCTTTTTTACCATCCAACATAACAGTATTAATTAACTTTGTAACAACTTTTGACTTATATATTGGATCTGGTAATACGTCTCTCTTACTTGCACGTCTTTTACGCATTTTTACTTCCTCCCTTCAAAAATTCTAATTATTTACTATCTTTTGGTTTTTTAGCACCATATTTACTACGGCCTTGTTTACGATCTTTAACACCAGCAGTATCTAAAGTACCACGAATAATATGATAACGAACTCCGATTAAGTCTTTAACACGACCACCACGAATTAATACAACACTATGTTCTTGTAAATTATGTCCAATTCCAGGAATATAAGTATCAACTTCCTTACCATTAGATAAACGTACACGAGCATATTTACGTAATGCTGAGTTTGGTTTCTTTGGAGTCTTTGTACCAACACGAGTACAAACACCACGTTTTTGAGGAGCACTTGTATCAGTTGTCTTCTTCTTTAATGTATTTAATCCAACATTTAATACTGGAGCACTACTCTTTCTAACCTTCTGCTTACGCTTATTATGAATTAATTGGTTTATTGTAGGCATAAAATATATCTCCTTTCTTTACACATATCCAGGTGTATCATCATCACTTCTAAATAAAACTTTGCCTTAAAGCAAAGATATTTAATCAGCAGATATAATATAACATTAAGTAATTCGAAAGTCAATAGAATTAATTAAAAAATATAACTTCTTCATTTACAAGTTGGATATTTGTATCTTTATCATGATCAAAATCATAAACCAAATATGCAATTACAAATAAAAACAAAATAAAAACAATTAAAAAACCAATCATAGTAGCAATTCCCCAACCATTATTATTAGTTAATTTTGTCATACTATCACCTTCACTTTTATTTTACTAAAGAGAGAAAAAAAAGTAAAGAAAAGGAGTAGTTTCCTACTCCATAAATTCATCTTCTAATTTATCCAATGGTTCTTCATCAATAAATTGAGAAGCTAACTCATAATCTACATTACGATAAACTTTACTACCAGTACCAGCTGGAATTAATTTACCAATAATAACATTTTCTTTAAGACCTGCTAACGGATCAACTTTACCTTTAATAGCAGCATCAGTTAAGATACGAGTTGTCTCTTGGAATGATGCAGCAGATAAGAAGGAATCAGTTTCAAGTGCAGCCTTAGTAATACCAAGAAGAATTGGTCTACCAAGAGCTGGTTTTTTACCTTTAATAACAGCTTCTTTATTACTATCAGTAAACTCACGGAAATTAACAAGAGATCCAGGTAAAAGATTAGTATCTCCACCTTCAACAATACGAATCTTACTAATCATACGACGAGCAATAATTTCAACGTGTTTATCAGCAATATCAACACCTTGTGAACGATAAGTATGTTGAACTTCTTTTAAGATATATTCTTGAGTAGTAAGTGGATCAGTAACAGCTAACAATTCTTTAGGACTAATAGCTCCTTCAGTAAGCTTATCTCCACAAACAACTTCATCACCTTTTTCAACACAAAGTTTAGCACCATAATTAGTAACGTGTTCTTTAGTTTCAAGTTTATTAGTAATGCTAATTTTAAATTTACCATGATCTTCTTTAATATTAGTAACCTTACCATCAATTTCAGCAATTGTTGCTTTACCTTTAGGATTACGTGCTTCAAATAACTCTTGTACACGAGGAAGACCTTGAGTAATATCTTCTCCACCAGCAACGCCACCAGTATGGAATGTACGCATAGTAAGCTGTGTACCAGGTTCACCAATAGACTGAGCAGCCATAACACCAACAGCTTCACCGATTTCAACTAAGTTACCAGTAGCTAAGTTACGACCATAACATTTTTGACATACACCATTAACTGTATTACATGTCAATACGGTACGTATCTCAACTTCAGTAATTCCAGCATCAATAATTTTATCTGCAAGACTTTCAGTAATCATCTCTAACTTATCAACGATAACTTCTTTAGTTTCAGGATGAATAATCTTCTTGTTAGCAAAACGTCCAACAATACGATCACGTAAACTTTCAATAACGGCACCAGTTTTTTCGTTAACAAAGTCACGAACAACAACACCTTGATCTGTTCCACAATCTTCTTCACGAACAATCATATCTTGACTAACGTCAACTAAACGACGAGTTAAATATCCAGAATCTGCTGTCTTTAATGCTGTATCGGCACTACCTTTACGTGCACCGTGAGTAGATAAGAAGAACTCAGCAACAGAAAGACCTTCTTTAAAGTTTGAAAGAACTGGAATTTCAACAGATGATCCATCTGGTTTAGCCATGATACCACGCATACCAGCAATTTGTGTAAAGTTTGAAATATTACCACGAGCTTTAGAGTGCATCATCATGAAGATAGGATTATCTACTTCTTTATTAGCTATTTCTTCAAGTTCAGCTTGAACTTGATCTTTAGCTTCATTCCAAGTCTCAATAACTTTATTAAATCTTTCTTCTTCAGTAATAAGACCACGTTTATATTGTTTATTAATCTTATCAACTAATTTTTGGCTCTCACCAACAATTCTATCTTTATCACTACTTGTAACAACATCTGCCATACTAATAGTAATACCAGCAATAGTAGAATACTTAAATCCTAAATCTTTTAAGCTATCAAGCATAGTAGAAGTTTCTGTTGTTTTATAACGTTTAAATACTTGATCAATAATTTTCTCTAAAGTACCTTTAGCAAAAGGTTTAACTAATGGCATATCTTTAATAGCAGCTTTAATATCAGTACCTTTCTCTAAGAAATACTTATTAGGTGTAATATTTTGAATATTATCATCTGTTGGTTCATTAATATAAGCAAATGAATCAGGTAAGATTTCATTAAACTTAATTTTACCAACAGTAGTTACTAAATATTTACCCTTTTGATTTTCAGTAAATAATTTATGTTTAAAAGAATCTACTGGAACAGCAATACGAGTATGAAGAGTAACTTCACGTCTTTCATATGCCATTAATGCTTCATTAGCATTCTTAAATACACGACCTTCACCATCTTCTCCAGCTTTTTCCATAGTAATATAGTAGTTACCTAATACCATATCTTGTGCAGGAGTAACGATAGGTTTTCCATCAGATGGTTTTAAGATGTTTCCAGAACCTAACATTAATAATCTGGCTTCTGCTTGAGCTTCCTCAGAAAGTGGAACGTGTACAGCCATCTGGTCACCATCGAAGTCTGCATTAAATGCAGGACAAACTAATGGATGTAAACGGATTGCTTTACCACCAACTAAGATAGGTTCAAATGCTTGAATACCTAAACGGTGTAATGTAGGAGCACGGTTTAATAATACTGGATGCTCTTTAATTACCTCTTCAACAATATCCCAAACAACAGGATCTTGATTATCAATTAATCTCTTAGCAGCTTTAATATTATGAGCAATATCTTTACTTACTAATCCATGAATAACATGTGGTTTAAATAATTCAAGTGCCATTTCTTTAGGAATACCACATTGATACATCTTAAGACTTGGTCCAACAACGATAACAGAACGACCAGAGTAATCAACACGTTTTCCTAATAAGTTTTGACGGAAACGACCTTGTTTACCTTTTAACATAGATGAAATTGATTTTAATGGTCTATTTCCTGCTCCAGTAACACTTCTACCACGACGACCATTATCAAATAAGGCATCAACTGCTTCTTGTAACATACGTTTTTCATTTTGAATAATAATACCAGGAGCCCCTAAATCAATAAGTTTCTTTAAACGATTATTACGATTAATAACACGACGATATAAATCATTTAAATCACTGGTAGCAAAACGACCACCATCAAGTTGAATCATTGGACGTAACTCTGGTGGAATGACTGGAATACAATCCATAATCATCCATTCAGGTTTATTTCCAGAATGATAAAATGCATCTAATACATCAAGTCTTTTAAGTAAACGTGTTCTCTTTTGACCTTGAGCATTTTCTAATTCTTTTTCAATAGTATCAATTTCAGCTTTTAAATCAACTTTTTTAAGTAATTCTTTAATAGCTTCAGCACCCATGCCAACTTTGAAACCAGTACCATATTTTTCATAATAGGCACGATATTCTTTTTCTGATAATGTTTGCTTATTTTCAAGTGGAGTATTTCCTTTATCAATAACTACATAACTAACAAAGTATAATACTTCTTCCAAATCTCTTGGACTCATATCAAGAACTAATCCCATACGAGATGGAACGCCCTTGAAGAACCAGATGTGAGACACTGGAGTTGCTAACTCAATATGTCCCATACGTTCACGACGTACTTTAGAACGAGTTACTTCAACTCCACAACGGTCACACACGATATTTTTATAACGAACTCTCTTGTACTTACCACAAGCACATTCAAAATCCTTTGTAGGTCCGAAAATCTTTTCACAGAATAATCCGTCACGCTCTGGACGAAGAGTACGATAATTGATAGTTTCCGGTTTTTTTACTTCTCCATAAGACCATTCACGAATTTTTTCAGGTGAAGCGATTCCAATTTTTAATGCATCAAACTTATTTACTTCTATCATTAAAGATCAGCTCCTTCCTCAAATTCTTCTTCTAACTCAAAATCATCTTCCAATTCATCTTCAAACTCATCTTCTTCATCATCTTCATATTCACTATCATTTTCATCATCCATTACTGGAACAGCAGGAGCTTTGTCAACTTCATCCATATTTAATTTAGTATCTTCTTGATCCTCAGCTTCTTCAATTTCTTTTAACTCTAAAGTCTTTCCTTCATCATCGATAATAGAAATATCAAGTCCTAAAGCCTGGAATTCTTTCATAAGTACTCTAAATGACTCTGGTACACCGGCTTGATTAATTTCTTGACCTTTAATAATTGATTCATATACTTTAACACGTCCAACAACATCATCAGACTTAACTGTCAAGATTTCTTGTAATGTATGAGCAGCACCATAAGCATACAATGCCCAAACTTCCATTTCTCCAAATCTTTGTCCACCAAATTGTGCTTTACCACCAAGCGGTTGCTGTGTAACTAAAGAATATGGACCAGTAGAACGTGCATGAAGTTTATCATCAACCATGTGATGTAGTTTAATCATATACATAACACCAACAGCAATACGATTATCAAATGGTTCACCAGTACGACCATCATAAAGAACTGTTTTACCATCAGGATCCATTCCAGCCTCTGCCATCATCTCTTCAATATCAGAAATATGAGCACCATCGAATACTGGAGTAGCAATATGAACACCTAATTTTTTAGCAGCCATACCCATGTGAATTTCAAGAATTTGTCCTAAGTTCATACGAGATGGAACACCTTGTGGATTTAACATAATATCAACTGGAGTACCATCTGGCATATATGGCATATCTTCTTGAGGTAAGATAAGTGAAATAACACCCTTGTTACCATGACGTCCAGACATCTTATCTCCAACTTGAATCTTACGTTTTTGAATAATATATACACGAATTACTTTACTAACACCAGCTGGTAATTCATCATTATCTTTACGAGAATAAATCTTAATATCATGAACAATACCATCTCCACCATGTGGAACACGTAAAGAAGTATCACGAACTTCACGAGTTTTCTCTCCGAATATTGCATGTAATAATTTTTCTTCAGAAGTAAGTTCTGCCATACCCTTAGGAGTTACTTTACCAACTAAGATATCTCCTTCTTTTACTTCTGTACCGATAGTAATAATACCATTCTCATCTAAGTTACGACGTGCTTCTTCACTAACATTAGGAATATCACGAGTAATCTCTTCAGGTCCTAATTTAGTTTCACGACATTGCATTTCATAATCTTCAAGATGAAGTGAAGTATATTTATCATCTTTAACTAAATTTTCATTTAATATTACAGCATCCTCATAGTTATATCCATTAAATGTCATGAAAGCAACTGTCATATTCTTACCTAAAGCAAGTTCACCTTTATCAGTAGAATTTCCATCTGCTAAAATTGTAACACCTGCTTTAACTTTATCACCAACATGAACAATTGGTCTTTGATGAGAACAAATACTAGAGTTAGCAAGTTCAAAGTTAGCTAAACGATAAGTATCTTTACCATTAGCAGTCTTAACTACAATCTTTCTAGCATCTACATAATCAACAATACCATCTGCCTTACAAATGATTTCAACACCAGAATCTTTTGCTGCAATAAACTCAACACCAGTACCAACAAGTGGAGCTTCTGTCTTAATTAAAGGCATTGCTTGACGTTGCATGTTAGCTCCCATTAATGCACGAGTAGCATCATCATGCTCCAAGAATGGAATACAGCTTGTTGTAATAGAAACAACTTGTTGTGGACTAACATCGATATAATCCACCTGTTCTGGTTTTGCTAAAATGTTTTCACCACGGAAACGAGCATTAACCATGTCATCCGTAATTACATTATCTTCATTAGTTCCAACAGTAGACTGAGAAATAATATAATCTAACTCTTCATCTGCTGTTAAGTAAACAACTTCATCAGTAATTTGTTTATCAACAACCTTACGATATGGAGTCATAATAAATCCATATTCATCGATTTTAGCGTAACTTGCTAATGATGTAATAAGACCGATATTAGGTCCTTCAGGAGACTCAATTGGACAAATACGACCATAGTGAGAAGCATTAACGTCACGTACTTCAACACCTGCACGGTCACGAGAAAGTCCTCCTGGTCCTAAAGCTGATAAACGGCGCTTATTAGTAAGTTCTGCAATAGGATTTGTCTGATCCATAAATTGAGATAATTGAGAACTACCAAAGAACTCTTTCATAGCAGCAGTAACTGGACGAATATTAATCAATGTCTTAGGAGTAACTTCTTCCATCTCTTGCGTAGTCATACGCTCACGAATTACTCTCTCCATACGAGAAACACCAATTCTAAATTGATTTTGTAAAAGTTCTCCAACTTGACGAATACGTCTATTTCCTAAATGGTCAATTTCATCATAATTACCAACACCATGTAATAAGTTTAAGTAATATGAAACAGATGCATAAACATCAGAAATAGTTAATCTCTTAACATCAATACTTTGATCATTACCAATAACAATAAGTTTTTTCTTCTTATCAGATGGATCAACAATTTTAACAATCTGTACTTTATTATAAGTATCTAATTCATCATTAACAGTAACCTCAGTTAATCCATATCCTTGAGCAAGAATATCTTTTAATTGATCAAGATTAGCTTTAGTAATTTGAGTTCCTGCCTCAAATACTACAACACCATCCTTATCACAGATATCTTCTGCTAAAGTTTGATTTAATAAACGATCAATAATATTAAGTTTACGATTAAACTTATAACGTCCTACTTTTGCTAAATCATATCTAAATTCATCAAAAAATCTAGTAATAATCTGGTTCTTAGAAGAATCAAGTGTAGCAGGTTCACCTGGTCTTAATTTTTCATAGATTTCAATTAAAGCCTCATCAGTATTTTTAGTAGAGTCTTTAGCAATAGTATTCTTTAAATAATCATCTTCACCAAACATAGCAAGAATTTCATCATCACTAGAAAGACCAAAAGCACGTAGCAATGTTGTTAATGTTACTTTTCTTGTACGATCAATTCTAACATATAATACATCTCTAGCATCAACTTCAAACTCAAGCCAAGTTCCACGAGTTGGAATAATTTGAGATGTAATTAATTCACGACCATTTTTATCAACTTCACGGTTAAAATAAACACTTGGAGAACGTACTAATTGAGATACAATAACACGTTCTGCTCCATTGATAACAAATGTTCCACTCTCTGTCATCATAGGCATATCACCCATGAAAATTTCTTGTTCTTTAACTTCCCCCGTCTCGCGGTTAAAAAGACGAACATCAACTCTTAATGGTGCAGAATAAGTAGTCTCTCTATCTTTGCTTTCCTTAATAGAATAACGAGGTTTATCAAAATGGTAATCTCCAAATTCAAGTGATAAAGTTCCAGAGAAATTTTCTACTGGAAATAAATCATCAAATACTTCTTTAATACCAACTGTGATAAATCTGTCATATGATTTTTTTTGAATCTCTAATAAATCTTTCAATTCATAAGTATTTCTGATACGTGAGTAATTTCTTCTTTCACGGTAATCACCGCATTTTACGATTTTGTAAGCCACTCAATATTCACCCCTAACACAATTTTTTCAAAGAAAATACTAATAACAAAATATATTGCCAATTTATATTAATAGCACAACCATTACAATAAGTCAATTATAAATGGCACTGAATGATGAAAAAGCCTTTCTTTTTTTCTAATACCTTTACATTATAGACTTTTTCTAAGTCGACAATTAGCGATTTAGCACCCTGTTCTTTTCGAATAACCAAAAAAAGATTACCGCCATCTTCTAAATGGTTACGAGCATTCATCACTATGTCATACACAATCTTTTTTCCAGCCCTAATTGGAGGATTTGTAATAATAGTAGAATATTTTTCTGAAACATTACTATAGCAATCACTTTCAAAAACATTAACTAAATCAACCACACCATTCAACTTAGCATTTCTTTTTGAAAGGTGTAACGCTCTAAAATTAACATCTACCATATCTACCTTTGCTAAAAGAACCTTAGCTAGAACAATACCTAAAACTCCATAGCCACATCCCATATCCAGAATTTTGCCTCCAACTTCTTCAAGCGGGACTACTTCAAGAAGAAGTCTACTGCCAAAATCCAAACCGTCTTTTGAAAAAACACCATTATCAGTTAAAAACTTAAAATGGTTATTAAGTACTATACAAGTAGTCTCTTTTATATCGCTAGGTAATCGTTCATTTGTAAAATAATGGCCCATTTTATCCCCTCTAAACAAAAAGAAGGAGAAAACCCTGATTCTTCGATAAGTTTTCTCCCTTTCGTAAACATATAATACACGAATTGTTTTTATTTGTCAAACATTTTTTAATTTTTTGACATATTTTTACTTAAAAATAAAAATTTCACATTATTTATAATAATGCTTTAAAATTCTCTCTAAAAAATTCCAAGGACCAATCTTTTTCGTAATGTTTTTATAATCATCATGAACCATGTCCATAATTTCTTGAATATTAAAGAATCGAACCTCTGAAACTTCTTCCTCCTGAAGTTTAATTTTCGATAAATCCACATCCTTAGTGATAATATAACATTCATTAAAATGTTTATTGATGACATCTTTATGAACATCAATAGAAGTAGAACCAATTAAATATTTTATATCATTATCGTCAATATCAATATCTAATTCTTCTTTTGCTTCTCGAATTAAAGCCTCGCGTCCAAATTCTCCTGCTAAAACATGTCCACCAATAGTAACATCCCATTTATTAGGCCACTGCTTTTTATTAGAACTTCGTCTTTGTAACAATACTTCCTTTTTATCATTAACAATAAAAGCATAAACTGCTCTATGCCATAAACCATCCTTATGACATTTCTCTCTAGTAGCAATTTTTCCAGTAAACTCTCCCCATTCGTTTAAAACATCAAATTTTTCTTTCATAAGAACTCCTTTATATCATCAAAAGTATTTTATCATAAAAAAACACAAAAAAAGAAGTTAATTACTTAACTTCTACAGTAGCGCCAGCTTCTTCAAGCTTAGCTTTAATTTCATCAGCTTCAGTAGTAGAAATATTTTCTTTTACTGCTCCATTGTTGTCAACGATATCTTTAGATTCTTTTAATCCTAAACCAGTAATTTCTTTAACAACTTTGATAACAGCAACTTTAGCAGCTCCAGCATCAGCAATTGATACAGTAACTGTACTTGGAGTATCATCTGCTTGAGCTCCAGCAGCAGGTGCAGCAACTGCTACAGCAGATGGATCAACACCAAATTCTTCTTTCATTGCATCTACTAATTCTTTAATTTCTAATAAATTCATTTCTTTTAAACTACTGATAAATTCTTCTTTAGTTAATTTAGCCATTTTTATATCCTCCTTATTTTATAATACTAATTAATTTTCTTCTTTTTGTTGACTATATAAGTCTAAGCAAATTGATAAGTCTTTTGGAATGCCCATCATTCCAGCAGCAAGCATAGTAAGTAAGCCATCTCTTGATGGTATAGTAGCATATTCTGCTAATTTAGCTTGATCAGCTTTCTCTCCATCTACAATCCCTACTTTTAAAACTAATGCTGGATGATCTTTAGCAAACTCTGACAAAATCTTAATTGGTGCGATTTGATCCTCACCATAAGCAAAAGCACTTGGACCATTTAATGAATCATTTAAATCAATATTCAATTCATTAAAAGCACGAGCCATTAAAGTATTTTTATATACTTTATAATCAGAATTAGTTTCTCTTAACTTAACACGTAATTCTTTAGCTTCACTATCAGTAATACCACGATAATCGAATAATACAATAGTATTAGCATTTTGAACTCGTTCCTTGATTTCATCAATAACAGCTTGTTTTTGCTTTAAGATTGCTTCACTTGCCATCAAAACACCTCCTTCATATTTCGGGATGCCATAAAAAAGGTTCTCTATTACCATACGAGAACCCTTTTATATACTTAAGATTAAGTCCTCGGTAGGATTTACTTATATACCTACTGTCTATGGCACCTACAAATTGTCTTTATTATATACTATATTCTTCTACTTGTCAAAATTATTTTCAACCTTAATTCCAGGTCCCATGGTAGAAGCTATAGATATACTCTTAACATAATCACCTTTTACAGTTGCTGGTTTAACTCTTAAAATAGCAGCTACAAAAGCATTTAAATTTTCAAGTAAATCTGCATCAGAGAATGAAACTTTACCAATAACTCCATGAATAATTCCATAGCTATCAGCACGATATTCAACACGTCCAGCTTTTACTTCGCTAACAGCTTTAGCTACATCTAATGTAACAGTACCAGTTTTAGGATTTGGCATTAATCCTTTAGGTCCTAAAACTCTACCTAATTTACCAAGAAGTGGCATCATATCAGGAGTAGCAATCATAGTATCAAAATCGAACCAGTTTTCTTTTTCGATTTTTTCTAACATATCAACATCTCCAACATAGTCAGCTCCTGCTTCCTTAGCTTGAGTAGCTTTTTCTCCTCTTGCAATAACTAATACTTTAGTACTCTTACCAGTTCCTTTAGGAAGTACGATTGCACCTCTTAATTGTTGATCAGCCTTTTTAGTATCAATATTCAATCTCATAGCAATCTCAACAGTACCATCGAAAGAACTAGTAGAAGTTTCTTTAACTAATTTAACAGCTTCCTCTTTAGAATATACTTTACCACGTTCTACTTTAGACATAGCTTCAGTATATTTTTTACTTCTCTTTTTCATTTTTCTTCCTCCTTATGTGGTATATAGCGGTTTTTACCTTCCACATAGGTATTACCTACATAGAATATTACTTATCTGTATAACCAGGAATTGAAATACCCATGTTTCTAGCAGTACCAGCAACAATCTTCATTGCAGACTCTACATCATAAGCATTTAAATCTGGTAATTTAATTTCAGCAATTTCTCTTAATTGATCTTCAGTTAATGTAGCAACTGTTTCGTTAACTCCTTTAACTGCACCTTTATTAATTTTTGCATATTTCTTAAGTAAAAATGCAACTGGTGGAGTTTTAATTACAAAATCAAAACTTCTATCATCATAAATTGAGATTTCTACAGGTAAAATATCTCCCATTTTATCTCTAGTAGCATCATTATACTTAGTACAAAAATCTTGTAAATTAATTCCTGCAGGTCCTAATACTGTACCAACTGGTGGAGCTGGAGTAGCTTTTCCTGCTGGAATTTGTAATTTAATCTTCTTTATTGCTTCTTTTGCCACGAAAAACACCTCCTATAAATTTTAGTTTTCGCGAGTGGTCCAAATAGCTTGATTCCCGCTTTCATAAATGCAAACCATGCTTCCCACTAAATCTATATTAATTCAATATAGCCCTTAAATAATAACATATAAATTATATTTTTGCAACCATTTTATGCTTTTTGAATCTGATTTAATTCAACCTCAACAGAAGTTTCTTGCCCAAACAAATCAACAAGTAACATAACTTTTTGATTTGGAAGATCAACACTATCAATTTTACCAAACATACCATTGAATGGTCCATCGATAATTTTAACAGTAGCACCTTCTACTAAATCAGTATCCACATCCATACGACTAATTCCCATATTACCAAGAATCTTATCTACTTCATATGGTTGTAATGGTGTAGGCTTGGCACCTTTACCACTAGATCCAATAAATCCTGTAACTCCAGGCGTATTACGCACAACATACCATGCTTCATCAGTCATAACCATTTCAACCAAGATATAACCAGGAAACATTTTCTTCACTTTTTCTTTACGTACACCATCTTTTTCTTCAATAACTTTTTCTTCAGGAATAACAACTCTAAAAATATAATCTTGCATATCCATAGATTCTGCACGCATTTCTAATTTTTCTTTTACTTTATTCTCATGACCAGAATAAGTATTAACAACATACCATTGTTTCTCCATAATATAAAACTCCTTTATCTAAAAATTGATTGAATTAATGCGAAAATAATATCAATTGCATAAAAGAATAATGAACAAAAGATGATAAAAGCTACAGTAGCAACTGAATACTTAACCATTTCTTTTCTAGTTGGCCAATGCACTTTTTTAGCTTCAGACATTACTCCATGACAAAAGATACGAAATCTTACCCAGAGACTTTTCTTGGAAGTTTTATCCCTAGAACTATTTTCTTTCTTTTCCTTTTTTTCTTCAACCACTTTGTTCTTTTTATTGTTTTTTTGAAACTGCTCATCCTCAATTTTATACTTATCTACAGTTTCTCTTTTTCTAACTTCAGCCATTTTTCACCATTCCTATTTTTTATCAAAATAAAAACACTTCTTCGTGCTCACCATTAAAATAGCATAAACAAAAAGAAATGTCAATAAATAAACATAAGAAAAGGCCAGAAACACACAAAAATTA
>CALVYD010000029.1 GCA_944371995.1 uncultured Bacilli bacterium | reverse complement strand
AAATGTGCATTTTCTTTTAAAAATACACATTTAACTTTAAATTGCACTTATTTGTGCACTTTAGATTGATTCAACGAGTATTGTAATAATTTTAAATCTTGATATGATTTATTTATCAGAGAGATTTAATCAAATCTTATCGTCTTAATTTCGCATACGTGTATAGTTAAGGCTCCATATGAAATACAAGAACTAGTCAACGACTGGTTCTTTTTTTTATCTCCCGTAGCCATCTTGGAAATACAAAGAGAGCACTAAAAAAGATGGTATTTGCAATTAATATCATCCTTTTTGTATATTTTTAACTAATGTTTTCTTTAAAACCCTTTCTCCATTTTTAGCACCAGTTCCTAAAGCAGATATTTCAACTCCTGTTTCCCTTTCTAACCAGTCAAAGTATTCTCTTAAATATCTATTAAAATAATAATCCTCGAAATTACCACGAACACCTTTAAAATCTAATCCTAAATGTTGAAAAAAATTTAAATATAAACTAGATGGAGTATTGATTTGACAATTTGTTTTTAATTTTTTTATATCTAAATCAAATACTCTTCTCTCCATTTTTGTTACTGTCGTTTGTTCAGACTGATCAAATATAGTATTAGGCGAAAAATCACTATCTACCATTGGAAGTTCAATTAACTTTGTTTCATATTCAGATAATCCCTTAGATTTATACATTAATCGTTCTAACTCTAAGGCTTCAAGTAATGTTATAATCTCTAAATTCTTTGATTTATAATTATCTCCAAAGACTTGTTTTAAACACACTTCCGGACAATGACTAATAATTTTCTTTAGTCTTTTAATACTTAAATGGTTAGGAAAACATTCAACATCACCATGACAAGGATAACTTCCATACATTGATGCAAGATTAATTTGAGTCCAAGTTAACTCTTCACCTTTACCATAATTACCTGAATAAATATATTCACCAAATTTAGTTATATTACTTATTCTTATTGGAAATGGTCTTATAACCATAATTGTTTGTAATAATCTCTCTGCAGAAATTCCAGAATCTGCAAGTAATTGCATAGTAGAAACTTCTCTACAAACAGTATTAGGATAATGACCACTATGATTAATATCTAAATCACAACCTTGTGAGCCTTCTAATATTACATATTCTAAAGGATTTTCAAGATGTTCATATAATCTCTCATGCCATTCATCATTTGAACAAACAATAGCATTTCTAAAGGTCTTAAAAAACTCTATTTTTTTATCTTTAATAATTTTCTCACATGTAACAGCATTACAACCTTTAAATGTTGAACCACTCTTAATATGTTCCTTTTCATATTGTTTATGTCTCTCTTCAATTAAAGGAACCATTTCATGAACGTAAATTTTTCTATCTCCTAGATATTTACTAGCTTGTTTATATTCGTTTTTAAATACTTCCATATCAATAGCAGAACCTGGTCCTATAAATAACTCTGTATTAGGATTAACTGATGATACTGGTATATTTCTAAAAACAGTAGCATTACCATTTTCATCTACAAAAGTGTGTCCTGCATTTGGCATACAATTAGTAACAGAAGCGCCTAGATTAATTGATTTATCTGTTGCTATTTCTCCAATAACTTTAGCCTTACCACAACTACCAGCTTCTCCATCTATTACTGATATAACATTTTTAACCATAACATCCCTTCAAAAACAAATTTTACTTTAAATCATTAATAACACCATTGATTAAATTTAAATCTGATGGAATAATCCATTTTACATTTGCCATTTTAAATAATACTAAAGGTATAATGGCACCACTTCTTGCACCATCCATCCATTTAGGATTATTAGGCATTAACTTATATAATTCATCAAGAGAAATATCATAAAATACCTTTTCAGTACCTTTAATATAATCTTCTAAACTAAGCATATATTTATGAATATTATCGTCAAATAAAGTATTATCTACTAAATTAAATCCAGTTAACAATTCAAATCTTTCTTCACCACCAGTAAATATTGCACAATCATAATCTTTATCTAATTCAATATTAGATAATTTTTCTCTAACAAATTTTTCCATCTCTTCTACAGTATCACCACTATATTTATCATTAACTTTATCAAAGTTATTTAATAAATCAGCAACACCAATTGTTAAATTTTTTGTATCAATTATTTTGTCTCCTACAAAAGTTACTAATTCAGTAGTTTTACCACCCATGTTAATAATTAAGACTTTCTGGTTATTATAATCATTTTCCATAGCCTTTGCTAAATAATAATTTTCAATACCATGACTAATAATATTGAAATGTAAATCAAATTTTTCGTTAAATAACTTAACCAAGTCTTGTTTTCTTTCTTGTGTTAAATTTCTAAATATACCAGTAACAAAAATATTTGTATTGTAATATTTTAAATTATATTTAATTTTAATTTTTTCAAAGTAATCACATAGTTCTTTTAAATTATTTTCACTAATACCCTTGAAAGCATCAAAGCCATTTTTAAAATAAATAGAATGTTCTTCTATAAGTTTTAATTCATTCTCATAACAATAAACTTTTATTGTTGATGAACCAAGGTCTATATAATAATTATGCATAATTCTCACTCCTACCTCTTATTTTAGCATAAATTCAAAATAACTTAGATTTTTTATTTCATTGTTGAGCTACCACCACTTTTCACTTCCATAAACATAAAAGATTTACCGCCATCATTTTCCCAATATTTTTCTTGCTGGTAAATAGACTTTGCCATTCTTTGCTCAAATATTTGCTGACTTTGCATAGAAGCATCAGCAAAACTTAAATGATATTGATACATAAATTCAGAAGTTTTTACATTTTTAATAGCTTGTTTTAACTCATCAGAAGCAAATGGTTGAGCAATATTATTATAATATTGATACATTACTCTATATGCACCAATTAATTGAGAATTATCAAGATTATGAAAATCAATATTTAATCTAAAAAAAGCATTTAACTCAACTAAATTGTTTTTTAGCATGGTAAAGTGACCATTAACTATTTCTTCTTCAGTTTTTCCAGATATCATTTGTTCAATTGGATTAACTTGACTTAATAACATAATTGAGTGTTCAAAAGTTTGCTCATCCAAAAAATTATTATAAAAAAAAGATATACCATTTCCCGATGGAATTTGTTTATGATAATATCGATTGATATCAGTATCATGGATTAAAAAAGCATTAAATCCTAATATATCCATTTCATTCTTAGGAGAATCAATAGTAGGATCACAATGCAAACAATGATTAAATCCATCTTTATCTTGCACAATAACTTCAAAATTCCCATGTGAATCTATGGAATTTTTATTTTCATCAAAAGTATCTGAAACCTTATATAAAAAAGGAATATGATACGATTCACATAAAAAATTCATTAACTGACAATAACCTTGACAAACTCCTTTATTTGTTATTAAAGTACCAATAATATCATGACTAGTATCCTGTTCAACATAAACTCTATCAGCAACAAATTCATATATCGCAACAAATAATTCCAAATTATTTAATTTTCTAGACACATTATCCTCATATATTACCATATTATTTAATTTATCGAAAAAGCTCTTAATTAGTATAGCTACTTTTGATAATTCTTCATCTGTATATGGAACATTATCACCATTATATCTAGTATAAGTCATCAATAATTTCTTTTTAATATTTTCTAATTCAAACTGATTATTTAATTGTTCCATTTAAAATCACCCGACTCTCCACATTAAAATTAATAAACCCAATCATTGATAATAAAGAATTAATATTTTTACATCATTTTTCATATTTAGTCCTAATAAAACTTTGAAAAATATCCTACCCTAAATCTACATTCATACTTTACCATATAAAATAAAATCTTTGCCAACATCTAATACAAAATCTTTTAAACTTCAATAGTAGTATTTTTATAATCTTATTCTAAAAATTATCTAAAATCATGTATTAGGATAACCCGCTTCATCAATAGCTCTCAATAAATTGTTTAACATTACATACATCTATAATATAATGTAATTTTTTTATCTAATTCACATTTAGAATAATTATTCTTTATATATCACGTCACCAATAGTACCGCAATATCACAATCTATATAAGTACTCATTCTTTCTATATTTTTGCATAATACCACTCCATTAACATTTTATGACAAAATGCATTTTTCTCTGAAAGGTATAAAGTTGTTGATACTAAAAATACTATTAAATATTGATATTGCCATCATATATATCAAATCGTTATGATGAAAAAATATAAATATCTACTTCAATCAATTTGTTGGATTTGTACTTCCTTATAGTTTCTTTAGACTGATTAATTTTATATAAGACTATCATTCTTTATTTTTATGCTTCTTTTAAGCTGTTTTCATTTAATAAAAAGTCATATATACTCATATATATTATGCCATTATTATCTTGCCATTTAATAAAATGGTCATAAACTATAACTATTTTCTTAAAATTATCTCCTACACTTAAAAGTGATTGTAGCTCTTGTTCTTTTTTATTATTATCCTCTATGCTATATGCTGACTGAATATAATATTTATCACTACCCTTATTAACTACAAAATCTATCTCTAATTGTTTATAATCTTTTTTACCGTTATCTAAATTATTTCTTTTTTCTACAACACCTACATCAACATTAAAACCCCTTCTTCTAAGTTCTGTATATATTATATTTTCCATAATATGAGTTTTTTCTAATTGTCTAAAATTAATTAAACTATTTCTAATTCCAATATCTACAAAATAATATTTTGATGGAGTTTCAATATATTTTTTTCCTTTTACATCAAATCTTTTAGATTTTTCAATTAAAAAAGCTTCTTCCAAATACTTTAAATAAGAAGATATTGTTTTATTTGTAATGGTTTTATTTCCTTTACTAACAAATGTGTTGTATAATTTTGTTGGATTCGTAAGAGACCCTATACTTGAAGATATTATTTCAATTAAAGTTTTTAATTCGTCATCACTTCTTATATCATTTCTTTCAATAACATCATTAATATATACATTATCCTTTTGATAATTTAAATAATCTATTTTTTCTTCAGAAGTCTTAAAAGTAGTAATTAAAGGAAGTCCGCCATAGATAATATATTCATCTAATCCTTTTACTTCAGTGCCATCATAGACTGACAGAAATTCTGAAAAACTTAAAGGGTAAACTTTTATCTCATCACCACGACCTCTAAATTCAGTAATAATATCACTTGATAAAAATTTAGAATTACTTCCTGTTACATATACATCTAAATTCGATTTCCTTAAAAAACTATTCAAAACACTTTCAAAATTATCTACATTTTGTATTTCATCTAAAATAATATAGTAAGTATTATTATCTGTTATTTTATTCATAATATATTCATAAAGCTTTTTAGGGTTAGTATATTCCTCATTCTCAATAGAATCTAATTCTAATTTTATAATGTGATTTTCATCAACACCACTGTCTAATAAATAGTTCTTAAAAATTGGATCAAGCAAATATGATTTACCACTTCTTCTAATACCTGTAATTATTTTTATAAGTTTATTTTCTTTTTTAGATATTAACTTATTTAAATAATAATCTCTTTTAATTTCCATAGCACATCTCCTTTAATAAACTACTAATAGTATATACTTAAATTCATTTTTTATCAATTGCTATTCCACAAAAAGTGTCCTTTTCCACTTTTTATAAAATTATTTTAACAAAGTCTAACTAAATTTACAGTAATATGATTGGAATGATAATAATAAACAGAATTATAAATATTCAAAAATTTACATAAAATATAACGTATTCCTTTGTAAAATTAGATTTTATTTTCTCTAAATTGTATTTTGGAAATCTGCATTACAGCTTTTTTCTATTTCGTAAACACTTTCTCATTCATAATATTTCTAGTATATCATTATTAAAAATTTTCAAGTTTATATCCAATCTACTGGAATAAACTAAAAAAATGATTACAATCGCTAACAATTATAATCATCTTTTTATACATAGTTCAACTTTCAAACTTGAACACTTTCTCTATGAACACCATCAAACTAAAACTTCATTCTCTAACACCTCATCAATAGCGTATCAAATAATATCAAAGATACTATATTCTACTTATCACCATCCATAGCATGCAAATATGTTTTCAAATACTCTGTCCACTCTGGAACATCTTCTTCATCAAAGAAATGAAATAAAAAATCTACAACAAATTGATGTCTACTTGCCGCTTCTTTCTTTCCAGACTCTGTTAGCATTAAGTTTTTTAGTTTTAATATTTTATCAAACATATGACAAATAGCACTATCAGCACATTTTTCTAAAGATTTATCTTGTGTTCTACCTTCAAACGGAAAAACATTTTTATCAAAAAAGGGATTCCCGTAATTGATAACATATTCATAATCTCTTAAAATACCATGTGCACCTAATGCATCACACATATCTGCATCAGAAACAACCTTTCCTTCAATAGTTGTAGGAACACAACCCTGTAATCGCTTTCTATATCCAATATTACTAATAGCAAGACAAACTTGATCCTGTATACTTTTATCAACACCACAATCATTCATTATTTTTCTAGCATTCACTAAATGTTTCGCATACTCCATCCCAAACAGCTTATAATCATCTACATCATGAAGTAATGCAATCAAAGAAACAATATCTTTATCTGCCTTTTCCTGTTCAGCAAACTTTAAAGACAAATGAAAAACTCTATCAATATGTTCCATACCATGACCAGAATGGTCTTCTCCTAATAACTGACAAACATGTTCTCTAACCTTTTCTATCATCTTAACACCTCTAATAAAACTATATCAATCAAATGAATAATAAATTGCGATTTCCCTATTCGCTGGATTTCCACCATCTGATTCAATTAAATCCACATCTTGAATTCGCATATAATATACACCTAGATTATCCGGATTATTTTTATTAATAAAAATTGCACTATGATTGATTCGATAATTTTTACCAGTATCAGTTTGAATGTTACGAATAGAACCATCCACTTTCTGATAGACCGTCTCTCCATAACGATACTCTCCTCCGCCTCTTTCTCCAAATGGTTCTGAATACGATACAATCTCTCCATCAATAAAATTCAAAAAAGAATAAATCTGTTCATCTAATTCCGGCTTTTTCTGAATATCAGGAGTAAACAGACTTTTCAATGTATCCGCATCATTCTCCTGAATACACTTCAAAATAGTATTTGCCTGTTTCCTAGCAACAGCCGCGGGAGAATGGCTATTGATAATACTACATCCTGTTAGACAAACAAAAATCAACGCAATTAAAAAAACACTAAAAATCAAACGATATCTTTTTACCATTTATAACATCACTTCCATAACGACAATTACTAATATGAAAACAACAAAGATTCCAATTCTTAAATCAAAAAATCTTTATCAGTATTTTTCGTTCAGTAAAATTTGAAAACAAATTAAAAATACTATCAATATTTTCATACCATAGTCAAAATGAACTATTCCTAATAACTAATAAACAATTTGTCAATCATTTTCTAACATTCTAAACTCTAATTAGTTCTTAGTCTTAACTTTTGCAACATTAATCGTTTTTAATCCCTCTTCGATTTGAGGTTCTAACGCTCTAATTTCATCTATTATATAATAATCTTTATCAACATAATCTTCGACGTAATTACTAACTTCATTAAGACATACTTGATAATTGTTATCTAATAGATAGTTATAATACTCTTCATTATAGACTGTACCAAGTCCATCACAATAGACAATCATTTCTTCTGTTACTAAATCATATAATTCCGTATGACGACCTAAACCAAACAAAACATCCCTACTAGCATATATATATTCTGTTACATTATACGATTCTTTATCATATAACAAATATACATTATCACTATTATAATATTGTACTGCTTCTCCATCTTGAATAGAAAACTCATAGTAATCCTCGATATTAGAATATCTCTCAGGTACAGGAGTAATTTCCGGAATAACATCATCACTACCACAACCTGACATAAAACATACAGTGCTCAAAACTCCCAAAGATAATAAATTTTTTTTCATATTAGTTAATCTATAGTTATCCATATAACCTACCTCCTAATTAAAGTTACATCTATTATACCAAACTATTATCTAACAACTCAATAAAATTAAAAATAACACATGTCATTACATCAAAATCATAAACCTTATCAATAATAGGGACATGGCTAAATATCATTTTGGTAGATAATTGATTTTGATAAATATAGCTTAATCACTCATAATATATACGATTACATAAATACGAATCTACATCATGAGAAATACAAAACTCTATTAGTACTTTTTTTAAAAATTTTCTAACAAATAAAAAAATGATAATTTTTTAGTTACCATTTTTCTTATCTAAATATTCCATAATAGCATACGCTGCATCTCGTCCACTTCGACCTGCAAAAGCAACCGTTCCTGGAGTATTTGTTAAATCTCCACCAGCAAATATGTTCTCCCGAGATGTTCTTCCCTCTTGATCAATTTTTACTTTTCCACGAGGAGTTCTTTCTAATCCCAATCCACTAACAACACTCTCTTCTACCATAGATCCTATGGCCATCATTACATAGTCACACGGTATATGATAATTACTTCCTTCAATATTTACAGGACTAAGACGACTTTCTCCTTCTTTTTGAATTAAATCTGTCTTGATTACTTCAACTCCTTTTACTTTAGTAACACCATCTATTTTTAAAATATTATGTTGAAATAAAAACTCCACTCCATCTTTTTTAGCATCCGCAATTTCTTCTTTCGTAGCAGGCATCTCTTTCTCACCACGCCTGTAAATGACATAAACATGTTCTGCGCCTAATCGCTTTATCGTTCTAGAAACATCCATCGCAACATTACCACCACCACTAACAATAACAGTCTTTCCATGATAATCAGGATGACTATTATTTTCTAAAATTTCATTGCCACCATAGACACCCCTCAAATCTTCTCCTGGAATATGCATCTTTAGTGAAATGTTACCTCCAATTCCTAAAAAAACAGCATCATACTCTTTCTCTAAATAATCTAAAGTAATATCACGTCCTAATTCCTGATTAAATTTTACTTCAACACCTAAATCTAAAATCTTATCAATAGTCTTCTTTAAAATATCTTTAGGAAGTCTAAACTCAGGAATTCCATGAGATAAAATACCACCTAAATAATTATGTTTTTCATAAATAACAGAACTAATACCGTTAATGGCAAGAAAAGCAGCACAAACAAGTCCTGCCGGACCACCTCCAACAATCGCAACCTTCTCCCACCTTTTAGGACAATCATTCCGTACAATACTCCAATTATTTTTAATAGATAAATCTCCAATAAAAGCTTCTAACTCTCCAATTCTTACCGCATCATAAGACACTTTCTTTACACAAGCACCTTGACATTGCTTATCATAAGGACAAACTCTACCACAAATAGCCGGAAGAACAGTAGTCTGACATAGTACTCTATAAGCATGTTCATAATCTTCATTTTTTATATCTTTAATAAATGCAGTAATATCGTTATTAAATGGACATCCTACTTGACAAGGTTTAGTAACACAACTAGCACAATAATTTGCTTTTTCTAAAATACTATTCATGATGACCACCTCCTAATAAATAAGACCTATCTACAAAAGTAGTATGTAAAAGTTCTTCTGCTATCTCACTATTAGGTTCATTTAAAAACTTCTCATAAATCTCTTTAATTTCAGGATTTTGATGGCATAACCGAATCTTAGAATGACTATCTTCCTTCTCCATACTTTCTAGCCGTTTATTCTTTCTACTTTTCATCTCTAATAAAGTAAGTTTAGGTTGGCCTCCACCACCAACACATCCAAAACTACAACTCATAACCTCAACAAAATGATAAAAAACCTCGCCCTTTTTAATCTTATCAAGAACTCTTACTGCATTTTTCATTCCATTAATAACTGCAACCTGCAAAGTAACATTTCCTAAATTAACACTAGCTTCTCTAACACCATCTGTTCCACGTACATCTTGAAATAAAATAGCGTCTCTATCTAAATCCTTACCATTCAAAAAGTAATAGGCTGTTCGAAGTGCCGCTTCCATAACACCACCAGTTTTACCAAAGATAAGTCCTGCACTAGAACCCTTTCCTAATGGAGAAGAAAACTTCTCCTCAGGTAATGTTTTAAAATCAATATCACAATCACGAAATAAAGAAATTAACTCTCTTGTAGTTATCACATAATCCGTATCACTAATACCAGAAACCTTAAAATATTCACAAGCTCGATTAACTTCTTCTCTTTTTACTTCTGCTTTTTTAGCCGTACAAGGTGCAACTACCACATTTAATATTTTACGAACATCAAGCTGCTCTTGTTCTGCAAAATAAGTTTTAATCATACTACTTTGCATCGTAATAGGACTTTTACAACTAGATAAATTAGACAAAAACTCTGGATAAAAAATCTCTGCATAACGTACCCAGGCTGGACAACAAGAAGTAAACATCGGAAGTCTTTCATTATTCTTAATACGATTTACTAACTCCATAGCTTCTTCCATAATCGTTAAATCTGCTCCAAATGTCACATCAAAAACATAATTAAATCCCAGTCTTTTTAGTCCAGCAACAATTTTCCCTTCATAATTTTCTTCACCTAAAGAAAAAGCTTCACCAATCGCAACCCGTACTGCAGGAGCAATACTAATTACTTTAACAAAATCTTTCTTGCTTAATAATTTTTTTAACTTTAAATAATCAAACTTCTCATGAACAGCTTCTGTAGGACATAAATTAGCACATTGTCCACAATGAATACAAACTGGCTCCCTTGTTTGATTAATATCATACATCTTTAAAACGGTAACTTCATCCCGACAAGCCCTAACACAATATCCACATTGAATACATTTAGAATCATCTTTTTCAATTGCTGGATTATCATCACTATAAATAATTTCTAACTCGTTATCTTTCATTACAACACCATCCTAAATTTATCATACAAATAAGACATAACTTGGTCAAGAAAAACTCATAAGTTTCCTAACTATATAAAAAATAATACCAAGGAGTGACACTCGGTCAAGGAAAAAATAAAAAAGACTCAATAAAGTCTTAAAATAAATCTTGCATCAAAAGAAAAGTTATAATAATAGAAGCAATTAATAAAATAGAAAAAGCAGAAATAAAGGTATTAGCCTTAGTAGATAATTGATTCTGTTTCTTAATAGTTCTATCTTTAAAAGCATAAACCAAAGTGGATATAGCATAAATCATCGGTGTAAGACCAACTGTACCAAGAACTATATGTAATACTCCTGCTGCAATATACCAATCATAGATAGAATATAATTTCTTCTCTTTTTTATCACTAATACGAAAAATAATACTAACAATTAAAACTATTAATACCAAAATCCAATTAAGAACAACAATCATATCTCTAAAATTATTTAACACATCTATTGCTTCCTGATTTCCAGATAAAACAGCAGTAAACCTTAATCTAAAATACCAATCCATAGAAGTAATAAAATTATCAAAGAAAATAATTATCGTAATAACTAAAACTATAACCATCAAAACAATAGCTTTAGAAGAAAGAAAAGATACATTATTTTTTTGACTATTATTACCATTCTCTAAAGAACTATTCTCCTCAGCATTCATCATATATCACCTCTATTATGATAATACCACATAAACACGACTAAGGAACAAGAAAATCTCATATTCTCATATATTGTTCAAAATGTACATCTCTTGTCACCTGAGCAGTAGGATGATAACACGGAATAATAATAGCAAGTCTAACAATATCAACTTATCTTTTGAAATAATTATAGCAATAAATAGTAAACCTTAATAGTTTTAATATTCTCCCTTCGTAAAATATTTTCTACTTTCTTGCTTCACTTTTCTTATCATTTGATAATAAAGTATCTTGAGTATTAGTAGTTAACATTTCACTTATCTCAACATTAGGATTATGTATAAAGTTATATAACCATGGTCTATTCTGACTATCCATATGATGGCTCGGATTAACAAATATATCTAGGATAGTTTCTATCTGTTGTTTATGAACATTTTCACAAATATCACTAAATTCATTACACATATCAGCATTCCATGTACTAACATCAACAATAGCTTTTTTAATATCAGTATCTTGCAAAGTAAAAACTAGCCTTTTATAAGAATTGAAATCAATAAATGGATTTTTACTTTGATATTCATCATTTTTATCGAGTGTCTCACTTAACTTTCCATACTTGCTTAACATAACACACATAGCAACGCCAGAAACAGTAAAATAATCATTATCGTCGTTAGTTAAATTATATTGAATTCTAGCAAAATTTTCATCACCCAATTCGTCTTGTACTTGTTTAGAAATACAAGAAAGATCATGAGCTGTCACAAAAGCATTACCAAATGTTTTCACTTCATCATATTCTTCTAATCTAGGATCATACGAAATAGCACCATAATCTATTAAATGTTTAAATAAAATATAATTAGAAAATTTATTAACCACTTCAATATCTTCAATATTTTTTTCTTCTAAAAACTCACTACACCCTTTAATCTGCTCATTAGTACAATCATGAATTAAATAATTAATATCAAATGAATTATCAAATAATTGATACATAAATCTAGATATTCTTCCATTGCCATCCCCAAACAAATGTAAATCATTTAACACATAATAAGATAAAGCAGCTTTTTCTTGATTATCATCAATCTTACTTAACGACTGATAATATTGTTGCAAAACATCTAATTGCAAATTATAAGGAAGTGAAACCATGCCAGCAACCCTCATTCCTTGCACTCTAACACCTGTATCTTCTTCGCCTATATTTTTGCCTCTTAATGTCGCATTAACCTTCTCTAAATATGACTTAAATTCAACAAAAGATAAAGAACCATTAATTATTAAGTCACGATATCCAAACAATTCTTTTGTTTTTTCTTGCATAAAGTACCTCCTATTTATTTTTTATAAATTATTTTTTACTGCATCAACGTATACAACATTCTATTAACAAATGATATTATTCGTTAAAACTTTGCACTACCAACTCGACAAGATTTTTTTAAAGGACAATCCTCACATTTTTTCTTATTACAAAAACTATTTCCTACTTCCCATAAATATTTATCAATAGTACTAGCATCTACCATTAACTCTTTTCCGACCATAATATAAGTATCAGATAATCGTTTAATATCTTTCTGATTTAATTTCTTAGAATCTATAATACCAGTAAAATAACTAATCTCTATATCATGTCTATCAATAGGAATAACTGCTAAATCTTCCTTAAAATTACAAACCTTAGAATCACATATAATTCTAATCAATAAACCTCCAGTTTTTTGACCATACCCTGGAATACTTTTTATAAATTGTTCTAAAGAGCGAACACTTTCTAAAGATTTTAAACAATACAAAAGATTGTCATACTTTATTAATACTTGCGATAACATCATCCATTTTTTAACAGCAACATTAGGATATCTAGGATGAACATGAGAAACTAAAATATTTCTAAGTTCTTCTTCTGACATAGCAACAACATAGTTAGGATTAAAAATGCAAGGATATTTCATATAAGTATCCATTAAATTATGATGATATATTTTAGACCTCATACCATAATCCAATAAACAAGAGTAAAACATATATATAAAATATTCATTCGTTCCATAAGTAATATTAACTGGATATTCTATAGTGGCAAGATTATTTTGATTTTGAAAATATTCCTTTAATAATAAGACTATTTCTCTACATCTTTGATAATTGATATTCAAAATAATCACCGCTTTCTAAAATCATGATGTAAGATTCTCTCATCTAACTCTGCAAATCCATTTCTACTCCATAACCATAATGCTGTATGAATATCAATTGGCTTGTATTTAGTTCCCTGAAATAGCTCATCCCAACGAGCAATAACGATTTCTTGTACATGACTAGACAAAAACTCTTCCTCAGTAATTAAACCTAAGTGATAAGTAGACTTACAAACATGCGTATCAGGAGCAACAGTTAAACTCTCAATATTTTTATACTCTCTATCTGTATATTGCCAAATAACATACAACCAGTAATTACATATTTTTGTTCCTGATAAATAAGGAAATCTCTTTTTTTCTTTTTTCTGAACAAACTCTCGTATTTTATCCACATCATTATGAAAAGTATCAAATAATTTACGAATATCACTGTCAAAAAAATCTACAAAAGTCTGACATAACGCTATCCATATTTCTGTTTGTTTATTTTTCTGTAATGCTACTTTATATTTTGTTAAAGCAGTCTGAACTTCAAAAAAAGAATGATTCAATACTTCTGTAGGAAAAAACACAAACCTAGTTTCCTTATCTTGATATGTCTTATTAGCAGCCTTCCATAACTCATACGAATTTCTTTGATAGTTTAATGCCATAGGCAAAGTAAAATACAAATAATTTTCTAACGACTCCTGAGGTAAACCTGGATTAGAATCTTCTGGCATCACTTCTCCACCAAGTAAACCATACTTCCACATCGCATATAAAATATCCACCTTTTTTAGTATTTCTTCTTTCAAAACATATCACCCTTCTAACTCTTCTACAACTAATTTTACTTCTTTAAACATCCTTTTCACCTAAATAGCATATTCATCATTACTGTCTAATCATTATCTTTAACATAATCAATATAATGAGGTCTATTTCTATTTCGTTGATAATCATGACTATCTCTACGAGCTTCCTGATAAGTTTTTTCTTCCTTTTCTATCAATTTATTTAACTCTCCACTCCACGGTCAAGCCAAATACCACGACATTCTGGACACTAATCAATATCCACGCCTCTTTTTTCTGACATTAATAATATTACATCCTTACAAATTAGACATTTTATAATAATTCTTCTCTAATTCACACACAAAATTAAAAAATTATTTTTCATCATAAGGATACTCCCAGAAACTAAGTGCACCATTGACATAAATAGGTTCGATTTTACAAACATTATCCATCAAAAAACCATAGCCTGACCAATCTAAATCTTCAATCAATCCAGAATAAACAAGTCTATTCTCTTGTTCCAAATCACGACGTAACTGATTATCTACCAAAACACAATCCGAAAGATGTGCTTTTGCTAGAATACATCCTGTAGGATAACTAAGACCTAAACTAGCAAACTTCTTCATAGCTTTCTTATCCACACTTTTACCAGCATGAATTAAAATATCTCCACGATATTTTGTCTTCCAAGTCCGAAATTCATATCTTTTTAATCCTTCAGCAATCAAAGTAGCAAATGGTTGCTTAATCGTAATTACTTTCATAACTCCTCCTAATTAATTACTAGTATATCAAAATATGTGATAAAATAAAACTGAGGTGTTTTATGAAAGAGATAACAATAACAAATCCAACTTTAATAAAAAATGAAAACTTTGAAACCATCATAATATCAGTAATATTTCCCTATCAAGAAAAAATAGAAGAACTAGCAAAACAAGCCCTACTACCTGCCATGCTAATGTATATGAACGAAGAATATCCTACAGAAGAAGAATTCCAAAAAGCATTAAAAGAAAACTACATCGTAGATTATTTTGCCAAACAAATAACAGTAGGAACAACCAATTACTTTGCTTTCTATTTAGTAATTCCTGATAAATTAACACTAAAGAAAGACTATGTCGAAAAACAAATATCTTTCCTAGAAAAATGTCTTTATCATCCCAAATTAATAAATGAAGAATTCGATAATTTTGAATTAGAACGTGAAAAAGAAAATTTACTAATCAAATTAAAAAATACAGATAAATCCTTCCATGCCTATCAAACCAAAAGACTACATAAATTAGTAGATAATGAAGGAATATTTTCTAGATCACTATATGATCATCAAGACCTAATAGAAAAACTAACCTCAAAAGAATTATATAAGTTTTATCAAAAAAATATTAAAAACAATCATCCTCTTATTTTTATCCTAGGAAATATAGAAAAACAAACTATACTACCTATCATAAAAAAGTATTTTCCCACACTAAAAGAACAAGAAACATTAAAAACAAATTACAGACATTACCTAAAACCTTTTAGAACAACACCACAAGAAATAACAGAAGAAAAACACTTTAAAGACTCAAGCCTATCCCTAGTATATAAAGTAGAAAATATGAAAGAAGAAGACACCATTCTCTTAGGCTTACTAAAAAAACTTTTAACATCACAATCAACAAGACTATTAAATAAAAAATTAAGAGATGAATATAACTTAGTCTACTCATCTAACGTAACCTTCTATCCAAACTTTGGAATCTTTGAAATAACAGCCTATATCAATCCTCTAAATAAAGATTTAGCCCTAGAAAAAATATTAGAAGTGATGAATGATATAAAACAAAGAAAAGACTTAAATCTTCTAATAGAAAAAATTATACGTAGAAGAAAAACAATTTTAATCAGAAATCTCGATAATAAATATTCCATATTAACAAAAGCAATATATAAAAAACTAAATATAGCGTACACTGATAAAGAAAGCTATGACCGCTTAACAAAAGTAACAGAAGAAGACTTACTAGAATGCTTATCCAGACTAAAATTAGACACAATATATTTTTTAAAGGAGATGCAAGATGAATAAAATAGAAAAAACAACATTAACTAATGGACTAACCATCTACTTCTATGAAGATAAAAGAAAACATACAACTATTTTCCAATTAATTACTTTTTTTGGCGGAATGTCAAAAGACTACAAAATTGATAACGTAGACTACCACTTTTCTGATGGTATCGCTCATATATTAGAACATTACTTAGTAGAATGTAGTAAATATGGAAACTATATAGAAATATTAGGACAACACGACATGAATAGTAATGCTTGTACACATGGAAAAATAACTAGATATTTTTTCGATACTGTAGATAATATAGAATTTGGTATAAAAACATTACTAAATTGCATATATTCTCCTATCTTTACAGAAGAAAATTTAACTAAAGTAAAAGAACCTATCTATCAGGAAATCAGGGGAAAAGAAAACAATAAGTTTTATCATGAAGATATTAAAGTATTAAATAACTGTTTTCATTCTTTATCTTTTAAAACAACTGGTGGAACAATAGAAGAAGTAAAAAATATAAGCTTAGAAGACATCAAATTATGCTACGAAGCATTCTATCAACCATCCAATCAAATAATCATAGTTGCTGGTAACTTTAATAAAGAACAAGTATTAAAAACAATAAAAGAAGAAACAAAGACCATAAAAATACCAAAACACAAAGTAGAAAAAATAAATATAAAAGAAAAAAAAGAAGTCGTAAAACAAGAAGATGAATTACTTTTTCCAACACCTAAGACTTATACAGAAGTAACATATAAAATATCACTAGACCATTTATCTAACTTAGAACAATTAAAACTAGATTTTTATATTTATTACTTTATGGAAATGACTACTAGTGAATCTTCACCCTTATATAAAAAAGTAATCAAAAATAAAATTATAACCGGTAGTATAACCAAATCAAAAACCCAATTAGAAAATTATCTACTTTTATCAATAGGAAGTTATACAGATAAAAAAGAAGAATTAGTAAATAGTATCATAGAAGAATTTAAAAATCCAACATTAGACAAAGAATTATTTGAAATAGATAAAAAAAATACCATACTAGAAATTATATTAAGAGAAGAAAATCTTTCTTCTATGATAAGTCCATTAATTGGAAATATAGTAGATTTTAACTATCCCTATCCAGATACAATCGAAGATATAGAAAAGTTCTCTTTTGAGGAATTTAAAAAATTAATCCAGTCGCTAGACTTTACAAACTATACAGTAACTACCATAAAAAATCCTAAAAATTAAAAACTTTTAGGATTTTCTTTATAATTGATCATAAGGAATAACTATTTTAAAGGCTCCAGAGGAATAAGGAGCAATCTGATATTCTGGAAAATAAATCATCATACCACGAGAAGTAAAGACAAAAGTTTGAAAATTAGATTTCTCTGGACTAGTACCTTCAAATAATAATTCTTGATCATGAATATTAGGATTCTTAGAAAGAATCTTTCTACTTTCAGTAGATAAAATAGAAAGTAAATGCTCTTTTTCTCGTACTAAATCATGAATAGTAATAATCTTATCACACGAAATATCATAAACAAAAGATGAAATTCTATGTTCAGGATGAGCACCACCAGTATAAAATGATACATAAAATACAACAGATAAATAATCTTGATAACTATACTCATCATGAGAAATATCTAAAGTATAAGTAAAATTCTCCTGAATTGGTTCCTTAGCATAATTCATAAACTCATGAATTGTTTTTTCTAAAAACTCTTGCATTGTCTGATTTAAAGTTAAATACTTAGTTCTCGGATAAATTACTTGTATTCCATTATTCATAACATCACCAATAAAATATATGTAAAAGTAGGAAAAAACTTGAAAAGAATACAAAAGAACGTTATAGTAAACACTAGGTGATAACATGAAAGTAAAACATACACTAAAACCAATTTATGATGAAAATTCTAAAGTTTTAATATTAGGAAGTCTTCCTTCCGTTAAATCAAGAGAAATAGGTTTTTATTATGGACATCCTAAAAATAGATTCTGGTCCACATTAGAAAAAGTATTTGAAGAAAAAATTGGTAACTCCAAAGAAGAAAAAATCAACTTTCTAAAAAAACATCATATTGCCTTATTTGATGTAGTAAAAGAATGCGATATATCTTCATCAAGTGATGCATCCATTAAAAATGTAATACCAAACAATTTAAAACCAATATTAAAAAATTCAAATATTAAAACTATCTTTACAACTGGAACCAAAGCACACGAATTATATAAAAAGTATATCTATCCAAAAAGAGTAAAAATCCACCCTTAAAAAGGGTGGTTTTTCTCTGAAGCCTATAAGGCTTGACACTGGCAGCTACCATTTGGTA
>CALVYD010000028.1 GCA_944371995.1 uncultured Bacilli bacterium | reverse complement strand
CATGTTACTATTAAATCAATAAAATAACTTACATTTAGGTAATTAGATGTGCGGACACTTATTATTTCCATTTATAAGATAGAGCATAGAATAAATTTTATTTGACTTATGCTCCATTTTATGTTAAAGTTATTAAGCAGAAAGAAAAAGAGCAAAGGAGGATGTATAATGGCAACTAATGTATCAAATAGAACAGGAAATGTTAAAAACTTAAGATCTCACTCTTTAAGAGCAAATAAAAAGAGACAAAAATTAAATTTACAAATTGTAAGACTTGCTGATGGAACAAAAGTAAGAATGTCTACTAAAGAAAAAAGAGAATTATTAAAAAATGCTAAAGCTGCTTAATAGCAGTTTTTTTATTGCAATTTTGCAAAAAGAAAAGGACATGAAATATGTCCCTATTTTATTATTGACAAGTATATCCAAGAGTCATAAGACGTTGTTGAATAATATCTTTGGTATCAGTATTTGCAAACTCTACATTAGCAAACGTATTACTAGTATGAAGTGGTGTTAAAGTTGCTGGATCAAAAGTAGTAAAATCTACTGATAATTTAGCCGTATAACCATCTACAATAGTAGGATCTGTACTAGCAGTAGGTACTTTTTCTAAAGTATATCCTACTATTGGCGTTTGCATTAAATTTGTAAGAGAAGTATCAAGAGTAATAATACTACTAGGTGTTTGTGCAACCGGAGCACTTACTGCAATATCAGATTCTTTTTGATAGCTAACTAAAGTACCAAGTTCTTGAAATTGAAAATTATAAGTAGTAGTAACTAAAGTTGCATCTTCCGGATTAACTTGAGCCATAGAACAAGACAAGCTATTAGCCGAAACATCAGTAGCATTAACACTATCATCATTAGTGTTATCCTCTTGACGTTGCTCAGAAACACTTGGCGTATCCTCTACTTCTCTACCTGAAAGCATCGTTGTGATGTTAGGATAAAATATACCTAAAGAAATAGAAATAGCTCCTAAAATAGCAAAAATAGCTGCTGGTTTCTGACTTGTTTTCTTTTCAAAATTAGCAGCCTTCTCTAATTCTTTTAAATTTAATACTTGTGTTCTTGTCAATTCTTCAAGTTCTTCTTTAGATTTTCTTCTACGAGCCATTTATCATCACCTTCTACTATTAACATTATAGTAGAAATCATAAAAAATAGCAAACAAAAATAACTATTTCTAGTTATTTTTTAATTACTTTTTTTATTTCTAGCATCAAACTTCTTACGTTCTTCCGTATTTAGTATTCTCTTACGCAAACGAATAAAGTTTGGAGTAACTTCTACTAACTCATCAGAATTAATATAATCAAGTGCATATTCCAAAGTAATTGGACGAGGTCTTTTTAATACCACAGTATGATCACTTCCAGCAGCACGAGTATTTGTTAATTGTTTTCCTTTTACTACATTAACTGCTAAATCATTATCACGATTACATTCTCCAACAATCATACCTTCATAAACTTCTGTACCTGGTTCAATAAACATAACTCCACGGTCTTCCAAATTTCCAATGGAATATGCTGTAGCAGAACCATTTTCCATAGAAACAAGTACACCAAGTTTTCTCTCTCCTACATCCACATTTTCATATGGCATATATTCTTTAAAGCTATGTGACATAATACCATAACCTTTAGTAAGAGTCATAAAATCAGTAGAAAAACCAATTAATCCACGAGAAGGAATCGTATATAAAAGACGAGTTTGACCATTAATATTCGTCATATTTTCCATCTTTGCACCACGTAATCCTAATTGTTCAATAACTGCTCCAACAGAATCATCTGGTACATCGATTTGCAACTCTTCATAAGGTTCGTATTTAACACCATCTTTTTCTTTAATAATAACCTTAGGTTTACTAACTTCAAGTTCAAATCCTTCACGACGCATATTTTCAATTAAAATACTTAAATGTAATTCACCACGTCCACTAACAACAAAACTATCATTAGTAAATGGTTCTACTTTTAAACTAACATCTCGTTGTGTTTCTCTCATCAAACGCTCTTCAATTTTACGAGCTGTAACAATCTTACCATCACGACCAACAAAAGGAGAAGAATTAGCTCCAAAAGTCATCTGTAAAGTTGGCTCATCAATATGTAATAATGGTAAAGGTAAAATGTCTGTAGTATTACATAAAGTCTCACCAACAGAAATATCACTAAGTCCAGCAACCGCTACAATGTCTCCAGCCTCAGCACTCTCTATCTCAACACGCTTATATCCATAAAAACCAAATAGTTTTTGAATTCTAAACTGTTTTGTAGAGCCATCTAGACGACAACAAGTTACCATCTCACCAGTCTTAATCGTACCATTATGTACACGACCAATACCAATTCTGCCAACAAACTCATTATAATCAAGTAAGGCAGGTTGGAACTGTAAAGGTTTAGAACTATCTCCAGATGGTGCTGGAATCTCCTCTAAAATAGTATCGAGAATTTCTCCAAATCCTTCTGTTTGTGTACTTAAATCATCACTATAAGAACATGTACCGTTTAAAGCAGATGCATAGATAACTTTAAAATCAAGCTGATTCTCATCGGCACCTAATTCAATAAATAAATCTAATACTTCATCAACTACTTGCTTACATCTAGCACTAGGTTTATCTACTTTATTAACAACGACAATTGGTTTAACATGTGCTTCAAATGCTTTCTTTAATACAAAACGAGTTTGTGGCATAGCACCTTCATAAGCATCAACAACTAAAATAACTCCATCAACCATATTCATAATACGCTCAACTTCTCCACCAAAGTCAGCATGTCCTGGAGTATCTAAGATATTGATACGTACACCTTTATAATCTAAAGCTGTTGTCTTTGCCAAAATCGTAATACCACGTTCTTTTTCCAACGCATTAGAGTCCATAGATACATTAGAAACATCCTCATTATCACGAAACATTCCAGAATGTTTCAAAATACCATCTACTAATGTTGTCTTTCCATGGTCTACATGCGCAATTATCGCAACATTTCTCTTATTCATACTTCACACCTCTTCTTACGTCGCTCCCAATTATAACACACAATAAAAAAAAATACTAGACTTTTCTAATATTTTTATTTTACCTTCTGAACAGCTTCTTCTGATTTCTCTAATACAGGAGTCCCAGGTTCTCCATAATAATATTCATCATCAAATTCGCCCTTAATGCCTTTAGCTTCTACAGGAACTTCATTTTGAAACCAAACAATATATTCATCCGCCTTTTTATCATGACTAATAGTATCTATATCAATAATAGCATAACCTTCTGGAATTGAAATATTTCCACTACTATAAAATATAACATCAGATTGATAAAACACATGCTCCCTAACATCAAAATACTTTATCTCCGTAACATCTTCCTGCTCCTTACTACTCTCTTCTGCAATAACTTCTTCTTGATTAGTATCCTCCGAATGACCACATCCAACAAAAGTAGACATTCCTAAAGTACTAATAGTTGCATACAAAGACAATTTTTTAACAATAGACATTATAAAATCCTCCTTATCAACATATTATACACATTATGTTATTTTTTGCAACAAAAAGAAATATAGCATAATTAAATAAACTATATTCCTCATCAAACTAATTTACTATTAAAAATTGTTATCTACCAATAACTGTTCCAGTCTTTCCTTCTAGCGCTTGTTTAGCTTTGTCAAGTGAAGTAATTATCGCAACAGCACCTCTTCTATTATGTTCAACAAATTGCAAACATGCTTCTATTTTAGGCAACATACTACCAGGTTTAAATTCACCTGTACTAATATACTTTCTAGCCAAACTAGGAGTTAAAGAATCTAATGCCTGCTCATTTTCAGTATTATAATTAATACATACTTTTTCTACTGCAGTTAAAATTAAGAAAATATCTGCCTTGATATCAATAGCTATTTTAGCACTAGTTTTATCTTTATCAATAACTGCATCTACACCTTTTAATCGACGATAATAAGAAATAACAGGAATTCCTCCTCCACCACCAGCAATAACAATATTCTTATTTTGTAAAAGTAACTTTATAGTTTTAGTTTCAACAATTTTCTTTGGTGCTGGAGAAGCAACAACTCTACGATACCCTCTACCAGCATCTTCTTTAAATATATATCCTCTCTCTTTAGATAACTGTTCAGCTTCTTCTTTCGTATAAAAACTACCAATTGGTTTTGTAGGATTAGAAAATGCAGGATCATTTTTATCGACAATTACTTGAGTCAAAACAGTAGCACAATTTTTTCTCATATGTCGTTTATACAATTCCTCTTGTATTGATTGTTGCAAATGATAACCAATATAACCTTGACTCATTGCTCCACATTCTGCAAAAGGAACATCAGGACTATTAACTTCATCATGAGCAACCTCCATAGCCATATTAATCATTCCCACTTGTGGACCATTTCCATGAGTTACAACAATATCATAATCATCGGCTAAATCAACAATAGTTTTAGCAGTACTCTGAACAAGTCTTAACTGTTCTTCAGGACTATTACCTAAAGCATTCCCACCTAACGCTATTACAATTCTTTTTTTCATATTTACACTCCTCTTACTCTACATATTATATCCTATCTTTATTTTATCATATTTATTAAAAAGTCAGCAAACAAAATAACAATAAGCATATTAGAAAAGTGTAAAAAAAAGAAGAGTATGTAAACTCTTCTTAAAGCACTATTATTTAGCGTCTCCTCTAGGAACTTGTTGTGTAATACAATGGATATTTCCACCGCCTAATAAAATTTCTCTAGCATAAATAGGTTCAATTACACGATCCGGATATAATGATTGAAGTAATTCGATTGCTTTTTGATCATTAGGATCATTAAACACTGGCAATGCAACAAATCCGTTTCCAGTATAGTAATTAACATAAGAAGCTGCTAAACGATCTCCCTCTTGTCTAGGAAGTGTACCATCTACTGCATCCACACCTTCGCTTTCTTCTTTAGAAATAAGAATTGGTTTTGGTGTATAAAGCTTATGTACAATAATCTTTCTACCTTTAGCATCAGTTTCACTTTCTAAATATTCTAAAGCTTTCTTACTAATTTCATATTGAGGATCACTTTCATCATCTGTCCAAGCAAGAACAACTTCTCCAGGACGTACAAAATTACAAATATTATCAATATGACCATTAGTCTCATCATTATAAATTCCTTCAGGAATCCATAATACTTTAGTACAACCTAAATAATCACATAAAGTTTTTTCAATTTCTTCTTTCGTCATATTTGGTACATTTCTACCAGATTCTGGACGAAGTAATGTTTCAGCACAAGCCATAACAGTACCTTCACCATCAACATGAATAGAACCGCCTTCTAGGATAAAATCAGGTAAACGATAACTATCACAGCCCTCTAATTCACACATTTTTTGTGCAATAGCATCATCCTTATCCCAAGGAAAATAAAGTCCATCAACTAATCCTCCCCAGGCATTAAAATACCAATCTACTCCACGAATGTCACCTTTATCATTAACAACAAAAGTAGCTCCACAGTCTCTCATCCAAGAATCATTACTACTCATTTCAACAACACGAACTTTTGGATCCAACATATGTCTAGCATTTGCATATTGCTCATAAGATACTACCATAGTAATTGGTTCATATTTTGCAATAGTATTAGCAACTTGAGCAAATACATGTTGTGCAGGCTTTGCTCCCAATCGCCAATTATCTGGTCTCTCAGGCCAAATCATATATGTGCCACGATGAGGTTCAAATTCACCTGGCATTCTAAAACCATCTATCTTAGGAGTTGTAACTAATCTTTTCATATTTTAACCTTCTTCCTTTACTCTACTTACAAGAATTTCTTCAATAATAAATGAAACTATAACACCAATAATAACAGGCAAATTAGCTTGAATAGATGCCCAGGTAAAGTCAATAAATAATGTAAACACAACACCAGCAATCAACAATACAAATGGTACCCAGGTAATAATATTAAGCATAGCAGGACCACCAGGAACTTTATAAGATCTCTTTGTCTTATCTGTCTTACGAAGTTTTAAGAAAGCTGGGAATAATGGAATATAACTAATTAATAAAGTTACTAAACTGAAACTAAAGAATGTCCAGAATAAATTAGATGCTTCTTCACTAACTACACCAAGAATAATTCCAAGTACGACAACAACAGTTGCAACAACACCATTCATAATAGATGCCATATAAGGAACGCCTTCTTTATTTGTTTTACTAAAGACCTTTGGAAGTCCACCATCATCAGCAGAATATTTTGCCACACTGTTTACTCCAAATGACCAAGAAACAATATTAGCAACCATTGTATAAATAAACATAAGTCCTACAACAATTACAATAATACGAACTAAATCAGCATTCATACCTAATTGTGTAAGTAAAATTGCAAATGAATCAGTAATACCAGCTACTTCAGCTTGTTCTGTAGTCATTGCAATATTAATACCAGTAGCAGGTAAAATATAGAATAATGCCATTAAAGCACCACCTATAATTAATGCTTTAGGAATTTCTCTTTTAGGATTTTCCATATCATCTGTATAAGTAGCAACTACTTCAAATCCTAAGAAATTAAAGATAATAACTGAAATAAAAGAAAGTCCAGCCAAATCTAAACTAGGTAGTAAATCAGTTACACTTTGAATTGGATTAGCACTTTGTCCCGTAACTATAAATACATAAATACCTAACAAACCTAATCCTACCATAAATAGAATCTTGAAAAATGTTCCAACATTTACAATCCATTTACTCTCACCAATACGCTTAGTTCCCAAAAGAGAAACTACCCAAGTATAACCAAGTTGTAAAATTAATAACCATACAATAGATAATTCAATCCCAAAAATACTAGCAATAACATCTGTAACTGCAACAGCTAAAGACGCAATCCATAATGGGAAATTAATCCAATAATTCCAAGCAACACGAGCTGCCCATTTTTTACCGAAAGCTTTTTTTACCCAGTCATACATACCGCCTTCACTATTAAAAGTACTACCTAACTCTGCTGTAATTAATCCATAAGGTAAACAAAATGCTAAAATTAATAAAATCCACCAGAAATATTGAGAATTTCCGATAGCAGCAGTAGGTGCAACACTTTCAGCAACTAACGTAATACATACAGTTGCAAGTATGGCATCTACTAATTTAAACTTTTTTTTCTTTTTCGTTTCCATATAAAATACCTACTTTTACTCTCCTAAATTTCTTTTACATATTTCAATTGTTTCATCACGTTTATCCATGAAGTAAACAAGTAAAGCACGAATAGAAGTCAAACGATTCTCTGCTTCATCAAAAGCAATAGAACGATCTGAATCCATAACTTCATCTGTTACTTCTTCACCACGTGTTGCAGGTAAACAATGCATAAATTTAGCATTAGCTCCTGCTTTATTCATCATTTCCATATCAACCTGATATTTTGGATAAAAAATTGCTTTTCTCTCTTCCTCAGGTAATTCAGATTCATATAATCCATACCATACATCAGTATAAATAAAATCTGCACCAGGAATCGCTTCATCCTCATTATCAGTAATTAAAAAACTACCTCCACTAACTTTACAGTTTTCCTCTGCAATTTTTTGAAAATGTTCATTTAATTGAAAACCTTTTGGACCGAAATGAACAAAATGTCCACCTAATTTTGTAACAATCATCATAAGTGATGCACACACTTGAGTAGCATCTCCTACAAACACAACTTTACAATCTTCAAAACGCTTACCTTCTGGTAAATGTTCCAACATTGTAGTTAAATCTCCCATTTCTTGTGTTGGATGATTATAATCACTCATTCCATTAATAACTGGAATATCAGCATATTTTGCCAAGTTTGTAATAGATTCATGTTTTTGCACACGAGCCATTAAAATATCTACAAGACGAGACAAAACCTTTGCTGTATCGTAATAAGTTTCATGCTTTCCTAATTGAATTTGACCCGGAGCCAAATATTGAGCATGACCTCCTAATTGTGTCATTGCTGTTTCAAATGACACACGTGTTCTTGTTGACGCTTGTTCAAATATCATTCCAAGCGACTTGTGATACAAGACATTTAATGGATAACCAGCTTTTAAATTCTTTTTGATAAGAATTCCTAAGTTAGCAATATCCAACAATTCTTCTTTCGAAAAATCACTTGTATCTACGTAATCTTTCTTCATAACTTACCTCCTTACCTTATATATCTAAAGTATAACACATTTTATCATTATGTATAGAAAATTTATCCATTACTATACACAAAATGACAGTATTTTACTTAAGACCATTATTTAATTTCTGCCCATAATTTGTCATATAATTTAACAGATTCACCAATATTTTCAACATAAAAACCACTTTCAATAATAGATGCTGGAATATTAGATGCAATATTATATAAATAATCCGTGCCAAGCAAAGTTTGAGTAGCTTGATTCACATTTTTATATGGATAAGATTCAATAATTTTTTTCATCACATCAGCTCGTAATATATAATCGATAAATTGATAAGCCTCACTTTGATGTTTTGCTCCTTTAGGAATTGCAAAATTATCCATACTAAGTGCACTACCTTCCTTAGGATAAATAAACTCAATATTATTATTTTCTTGATATGCAAGCGCAGCCTCAGCATTCCATAACACTGCAATATCTGCCTCTTCTGTAATCAAAAAGTTTTTAGGACTATCACTATCGAATGCCTTAATATTAGGTTTTAACTGAAGAAGCCAATCTTTAGCAACTTCCAATGCCTCTTCATCAGTAGTATTCATATCATAACCATTAGCAAGTAGTGCCATACCAATAATAATTCTCTGATCATCGATCAATGTAATGTTATTATAATATTTTTCATTAAGTAAATCCTGATACGATGTAATCTCATCAGAAATATAATCCCTATTAACAGCAATTACAGTAGAAGCCATTACAAATGGTAAAGAATATCTATTTCCAGGATCAAAGGATTGATTTAAATAAAAAGTATCAAGATTACCAACATTTTGTAATTGAGTTTGATCTAATAATTCTAACATTTCCCTTTTAATCATAATTTCAATCATATAATCACTTGGAAAAATCAAATCATAAGTACCCTTTTTAGCAGAAGAAACCTTAGCTAAACATTCTTCATTAGAAGAATAAGTACTATAATTAACTTGAATTCCAGTCTCCTTTTCAAAACTACGAATAACAGAATCAGGAATATAAGAAGACCAATTCAATACATTTACTACTTTTGTATCCTGTTTAGAACAACCTGATAGCAAAAAAGCCATAAACAAACAATATACAACACTTATTTTCATTATATTTCTCATAAACTTGCCTCTTTCTTTAAACGCCGTAACTGAACAACAGTAGAAAACATAAGTAAAACAAAAACAAAGCATAACATAATAGTAATCAAAGCATTTACATCTGGAGTAATACCTGTTTTAATCATAGAATATACTTGAAGTGGTAAAGTATTAGCACCAGGCCCTGCCGTAAAATAACTAATGACCACATCATCCAAAGAAAGAGTAAGTGCGAGTTGTGCCCCGCTTAAAATACCAGGCATTAACATCGGAATAATAATCTTAGTAAATATCTGAAATCTACTAGCACCTAAATCACTTGCAGCTTCCGAAATATGAGAATCAATTCCTTCCAATACAGATCTAACACTAATAATTACAAACGGAATACAAAAACAAATATGCGCCAAAATTAAAGTAAATAAACCTAATTCCAATTGCAATAAAGTATAAACAGATAACAAAGATATTCCTAAAACAATTTCTGGTATAACAACAGGAATATATAAAAGTTCATTAACAATATTTTTACCTTTAAAAGAATACTTATATAATCCATAAGCAGAAATAGTACCAATAACAGTAGAAACAACAGTACTCACACCTGCTACAATAAGGGTATTAAAAAGAGATTCTAAAAGAGTGCTATTCTGAAACAAATCATAATACCAATGAAGAGTAAAACCTTCAAATACAATATTTAAACTAGAAGTATTAAAAGAAAATAGTATTAATACCAAAATAGGTAAAAACAAAAAAACAAATATTAATACAAGATATAAATTTTCACCAATTTTTTTCATTAAGCACCTCCTAAATCTTCCATTTTTCCACCTAATTTACGATAAGCAATAATTACAAGAGAAGTAATTAAAACTAAAACAATCGAAATAGCAGCACCAAATGGCCAATTACGAGCTATTAAGAACTGATTTTTTATTAAGTTTCCTAGAATCATCATTTTTCCACCGCCAAGAATATCTACAATAAAGAAATATCCTAATGCAGGAGTAAAAACCATTAAACTTCCATTAAATAGTCCAGGCAAAGTTTGTGGAACAATAATTTTAAAAAAGGTTTTCATTTTAGAAGCTCCTAAATCGCTAGATGCTTCTAATAAATAAGGATCCACAGTACTAACAGAGCTATACAATGGCAAAATCATAAACGGTAGTAAAGTATAAACCATTCCAATAATAATTCCAATCATATTATACATAAGAGATAGCGGCTCCTGTATAACACCCAATCCCATTAATGCTTGATTAATAACTCCAGATTTTCTAAGTAACACTAACCAACCATACATACGGATTAATGAATTAGTTAAAAAAGGAACCATAACCAATGTCATTAATATCTTTTGTGTTCTAGGCTTTTTATGAGAAATTGCTAAAACGAAAGGATAAGAAATCAAAATACAAATAAATGTAGTAATTCCTGCAATAAAGATGGATTTTAAAAAGACACTAATATAAACTTGATCAAATACATCAATATAATTTTGTATTGTAAAAGTACTTATCATTCCACCATAATAATCGCTTTGAAAAAAACTAATTAAGAGAATATAAATTAAAGGTAATGCAATTAATAAAGATACATAAATAATAACTGGACAAATAAAGAAAAATTTCCACAATTTCTTACTATTCATAGGCTTCCCTCTTAAGTACAATAGTATCTTCGATATCCCATGTAATATATACAGATTGTCCTCTACTATATAACTTATCATTACCTAAATACATGACATTTATTTTTTTCTTATTAACTCGAATTGTTAAATTGGTCGAAGCACCATCATAAACCCGGTCAACAATCGTACCTTGAAGCGTATTTTCTTTTTTTTCCTTTAAAATAATTTTTATATTTTCAGGTCGCAAAAGAATATTTAGTGCATCACCTACACACCAACCATGAGAAACAATCTTCAAAGTAGCATCATCTACTTTTACCCAGGTATAATTATCTTCGACTCTAGTTACTATTCCTTGAAATAAATTAGAATCACCCAAAAACTGAGCTGTATATAAACTATTAGGATGCTCATAAATTTTTACTGGAGTATCCACTTGTTGAATCACTCCATCTTTTAATAAAACAATTCGGTCACTCATAGTCAAAGCCTCATCTTGTGAATGAGTTACATAAATAAACGTAATACCTAATTTCTTTTGTAATTGTTTTAATTCCAATTGCATACTTTTTCGTAGTTTTTGATCCAATGCTGATAATGGTTCATCCAATAATAATACTTTAGGATTATTAATTAATCCACGTGCAATCGAAACTCTTTGCTGCTCTCCTCCTGACAATTCTTTTGGTTTGCGTTTCTCATATCCTTGCAAATGAACAAGTTCTAGCATTTCTTGTACACGTTTTTTAATTTCCTGTTTATTAACCTTTTTCATTTTTAAACCAAATCCAATATTTTCTTCTACTGTCATTAAAGGAAATAATGCATAATTTTGAAAAATAGTATTAACTTCACGATATTTGGGATCTAACATAGTAACATCTTTTCCATCGATATAAATATGACCGTCAGAAACAGAATCTAATCCAGCAATTGCCCTTAAGATAGTAGTTTTTCCACATCCGGAAGAACCAAGTAATGTTAAAAATTCACCTTCATACACATCTAAATCAAAATTTTTTATGACCTCTTTATTACCAAAAGATTTTTTTAAATGTTCAATTCGTAAAATAACTTTCTTCATACTCACTACCTACCTACAACAATATTTAAATGAAAACAAAGCAACTTATCATACTGACTTTATCTTTACCTATAATAATTCTACCACACAATACATTAATTCACCAAATAAAATATAATAATTAATATTAAAGTATTTAAAAATTATTTTTCACGAGTGATTAACTTCTTAGTAATCTTCTTATAAAAGTAAAATATCACAATAAAGCCAAGTAAAACCTTAATAGGAAGCTTCAACCAAGATATTTTAGCACTAACATAAATCCAACTATTACCAAGCGCATAACCCAAATAAACGAATAAAAAAGTCCATGGAATAGAACCAATGATAGTAAAGATTAAAAACTTAAAAAAAGACATTCTCATAATACCAATAGGTAAAGAAATAAGTGTACGAATAATAGGAAAATTACGACCAATTAGCGCACCAAACATCCCATATCTTAAAAACCAAGAATCACTTCTTTCAATATCTTCTTCTTTCATAAAAAAATATTTTCCAAATTTTCTAATAAACGGTCTTCCTCCAAAATATCCCATGAAATAAATAACAATGGCACAAAAAACACTACCAACAAGACCAATTAAAAAAGCTCCAAGAAAAGAAAAAACACCACGACTGGCTAAAATACCACCAGTTGCTAAAATAGCTTCACTAGGAATAACAATAATAACAGCCTCTAAAACCATTCCTAAAAACATACCAAAATAGCCAAAGTTTTGAATTAATGAAAAAACAAAATCTCCCATGATATCACCTAATAAAATATATGAAAAAAGAATTAGTTTTTTTCTAATTCTTCAATATATTCATATAAGGTATCATAACTTTTCTTATTTAGTTTATCGAGTTCAACACTATGATTTTTCATAATAGCACCCTGAAAAGTAGTAAGCATTTCTAAATCATTAACACTATCCCCTATGACGTACAAATCATCTTTATAACAATCTGCATGAACTAATACTTTTTCTAAAGCAACACTTTTATTAACAGAAGAATCAACAACATTAATATAATAAGTGCTAAGATAAGCATAAAACCCTAAATCTCTTAACTCTTCTACTACTTTTTTAGCATCTTCTTCTCTATCATTAATAATACCAACTACTTTAACACAATCATCCATATTAGTTGTTTCATTATATCCATCATCTAAATAATATTCAAAAGAATACTTCTTCATAACTGGAATAATCTTTTCTATCTTTTCCCTAGATAAATATTCCGTAGAAAAACAATAATCCATAGAATCGAATATTTTAGCACCATCTTGGCATATTAAATAATGATAAGGAATTTTATATTCATTTAATAATACTTTAATATTAGAATAACTTCTTCCTGTAATAATGCAAAATATATTACCATATTTCATAAATTTAGAAATAGCAGCAATATTTTTTTTGACTATTTCCTTATCTTCAACATATAAAGTTAAATCAAAATCACTAGCAAGTACTTTCATAGTATCACATCCTACAATAATTATATAAAACAAAAAAAATAAAAAAAAGTATTGACAATATAACCATATCTGATATAATTGTAAATGTCTACTGATGAAGCAGACTGAACTTTAGTACTTACGGCTGAGGTTCAACAAACAATTTATGCGGATGTAGTTTAATGGTAGAACCTCAGCCTTCCAAGCTGACTACGGGAGTTCGATTCTCCTCATCCGCTCCATAAGGTAAAATCGTCGCACCAATGTGACGTTATTGATTAAATCGATCTGAAATGATTGATTTTTTTATGCGTTATTGCAAAGAAAGGTGTGATGTGATATGATTAGAATAATTAAAAAGAAAATCAATATGAGTGATGAACTCAAAGCCAAAATTAATTGGTCTTGCAAATTTAACAATAAACCCTACCAAATTATAGAGGGTCATCTAAGAATTGTTGAGCATACGAATTTAGCGTATGTCGAGACTCATAAGGTTATTATAAATAACCAATTATATCTGTTTTTTAATGAACAAAAATATTTTTATGTCGGGAACTTAAAGAAGAAAATCCCAATTGCTGATTTATCAGAGTACATAGCAAGGCATTAATTAATTGAGAGTTTATATACTCCCACAATATTGGTTTATTTTGTCGTGTAAATAAATTAATATGTTAGTTAAGGTGTCCTTGTTATGTGACACTTTTTTTGGTGCCTTTCATTAAAAGAAAAGGAGGAAATATTATGAATAATGAAAGGAAGATTGCAGCTGTTTATATTCGTGTTTCAACAGAAGATCAGGCACGAGAAGGATTTTCGTTAGGAGAACAAAAAGAAAAGTTATTACAACTCTGTGCATTTAAAGAATATGAAGTATTTAAAGTTTATGAAGATGCAGGAATATCTGCTAAGGATATGGAACATAGACCAGCATTTCAAGAAATGCTACAAGATATGAGAAATGAAAAAATTAACTATATTGTAGCCTACAAACTAGATAGAGTTACTCGTTCAGTTCGTGATTTAGAAGAACTTATATTAGAGTTAGAAAAATATAATTGTTATTTAGTATGCGATAGAGATGATGTTAATACTTCTACTGCTAATGGGAGATTCTTTGTAAGAATGTTAACAGTATTATCACAATTAGAAATTGAAATTGTATCGGAAAGAACTAAATTTGGACTTAATGGAGCAATTAAATCAAGCCATTTACCCGGTCCTGCTCCACTAGGATATAAGAAAGATGGTAATAAGAAAACTATCATTGATGAAACAACGAAAACTATTATTGAAAGAATATTTAAAATGTATTTAGAAGGAAAAAGCTTTCAACAAATATCAAATATTTTTAATGAAGAAAAAATATTATATCCAAAGAAATGGAAAGACACGACTATTCAAAAGATAATTGATAACAAAATCTATATGGGTGATTATGAGCAATATAAAAGAATTGCTAAAAAGGAAAATAAAGAGCCTGTTATTTATATGAATGTTGTTGAACCTATAATACCACGTGCAATGTGGGAGGAATGTCAAAGACAAAAAGAAGTTAATCAAAGAACTTATACAAGAGATAGAGTGTATTTATTCTTTCAAAAGATTAAATGTCCTATTTGTGGAAGAATTATGAAATGTAAAGGTTCTGGTGGTAAAAAGAAAAAATATATGTATTACAACTGTGAAAAGTGTCATTTAAATTATCGTGAAGATAAAGTTGAAGAATGTTTAATGCAATTTATTTATGATTTAGTTGAGTATGATATGGCAGTTAAAAAATATTTTTTACCTATTCTAGCAGGCCATAAACCAACTAAAACTGATGATATAGATAAAGAGATTACACAATTAGAAAAACAAAAAGAACGTATTAAAAAAGCATATATGAGTGGCATTGTTGAAATGGAAGATTTTTCTGAAGATTATAGATTAATTGAAGAAAAATTAGAATTTTTAGAGCAAAAGAAATCAGAACTTTTAAGCCTAGATAATATCACTTTTACTCCACAATAATTAATGGCAGATAGAGATATTGAGCGAGAGACTATGATAAGGTTAGATACTTTAAATGATGTTGTCAAAACAAATTGGGAAAGTAAAACTAAAGATGAAAAGCAAGAATTTATATCTAAATTTATTGAATCTGTTATTCTAACAAAAGATAAAAATAATGAACTTTGTATAGAAAAAATTAATTTTAGAAAGAGTTATATAAATAATTTAATGAAGTTTTTAGATAAAGGCATATTAGATGTATCAGTACCTGTTGAAATAAATGGTAAAGAAGAATTTATTATTGGTAGTCCTAATATTTCTAACGAACAAGTACAAGAATATTTAGATAGATTAAATGAGTATTATGAAACAAAATTATATGAAATTTATGAAAATATTGATGAAGAAACTGGTAATATTATTGGAGAATTTATCCCTAAAAAAGATGAAAAAATTATAAGAATATTACCTATAACACCTACTGAAATAAAAACAAAATCAATTATAAATAAGGAAATATAGAAACAAAATATGGAATTGTTACTTACAACTCTAACAAACCAAATAAGAAAGGAAATGATTAAATTATGGAATTAAAATATATAAAAACTGGTGATTATGAATTACCAAATCTAACTTTAAAAGATAATAAAAAAGGAACAATCAATAAATATGGAATGTTAAGACTTAATTATTTAAAACACAATAAAAAAGCATTTTATACTACACTTTTAACGAAAGATGAACTTACTAATCATCTTGTTTCAGTAAATAAAGATGCAGAAACTCTACTAAACAATTTAATAGAAAATTATAAAAAAAGAGATGAGAAACTATCTGAAAAAAATAAAGAAATTAACCAACTTGAATAGATAAAATTAATGAATAATTATAAAAATACAGCAGAAGAAATAATTTTAAAAGAACTAATTTATACTGAAAATATGTGAGTAGGTACTCACATATTATGTCTGGCAAGCACTGAATTTGTACTCCCGCACAAATTCTATTATGGGAATTCCCAGACCCTTAAATTTTAGAAAGGAGATTTTAAATTATGAGAGTAAGAAATAATAAAGTCAATGTATTTTTAAGTGATGATGAAAAATTTATTTTAAAGAGAGATTCTTTAAAATTAAACTTATCTCAATCTGAATATATTAGAAATTTAATTATAGGATATGAAGTTAAAAATTCAAAAATTAAAGAAGAAATAAAAACTAATATAGATAAATATATTATAGAAAAAGCTCTTAAAACATTAGAAGAAAATATCAATTGTTTAATCAAAGTAAAAAATAAATTTCATTATCTAGGTTATTTCGAAAATGAACATGCAATTGGGACTAAAATAGAATCTTTAAAAATACAAAACAGTGAGATAAAAGAATATTTATCATCTATTACAAACAATAAAGACAATGCTTAGTCGGCATTGTCTTTATCGTTAATTACCATATTAATAACATTATGATTTTCATCACAAGTGAATATAATATTTAATTTATCTGATTCAAAATACTTAATTAAATCATCATCAATTAAATGTGTAATAGCAAACCTTTTTTCTTTCTTTGTTAATTCACCTATAGGAATCCAATAAGAATAGTTGTCATCAAATTCTTGTGGTATTCCATTAATTTTATTTGCAATATATGTTTTCATTATAAACTTTTTATTTGGATATATTATTGAAACTTTTCCAATACATTTCAAATCATCAATATCCATTCCTGTTTCTTCTTTAAACTCTCTAATACAAGTTTGAACCTCAGTTTCACCATTTTCAATTTTTCCGCCAGGAATATCAAAATAATCTTTATTTAAATTTTTATATTTAATACACAAAACTTGATTATCTTTAAACGCAAATACTCTTACAGCATATCTTACTTTTTCATAATCATAGAATTTAACATTCCAGTTAGAAATTATATCATTATTTATATTAAGATTGCCACTACCAATTCCTAAATCATGTTTTTTCTTATTTAATCCATGATAATCTGAACCACCTGAAATTAATAAATTTCTTTTTTTGGCAAAATCAAGTAAGTATTGCGAATGTTCTTCTGAGAATGTTGTATAAAAACATTCAATACCATCAAAATTATTTTCATCATATATTTTATTTAAGAACTCTTCCGTATCATCAAATTTATATTGATATGCATGTGCTAAAAAAACTATTCCTCCATTATTATGAACTAGATATATAATTTCTTTTAGTGATGGTTTGAATTCAGCATGATTTATAAATAACTTACTATTTGGATTTGTTAAACCCTTTCTAAAAAAGTCACTAAAAGAATTCCAAATATCTTCTTTTAAAAGCTCAAAATTTTCAGGATGATTAACTAATTCATCATATATGCCTCGTTCAAAAAATTCATTAGTAAATTTTTTCTCTCTTACATCTTCTAAATTAAATATTAAGCCAATATCTTTGATTTTTTCTATTAAACGGTTGTATAGAGTTGTTGTTCTTTCGTTTGTCAATTCAGGAGTATAATAATTATGTAAATATTCATTTACCTTTTTATAATCAAATCCATATCCCAAAACTTCTATCAATCTATTATCAAATGATGTAGTAAATTCACAACCCACAATAATATTTCCATTATAAAATTCTGAAACATTATATTTTTCCATTTCTTCATAGGCATTACAAGTGTTATGATCTGTAATAGAAATCGTATTTAAATTTGCTTTTGTAGCATTACTTAAAAGTTCTTGTACTGAATCTGTCCCATCTGAATATTTTGTGTGCATATGTAAATCAATCATATCATTTCTACCTTTCTTATAATTATTTATTTTCATATATTATCAATGCTTCTTTTAATATATCACCATATTTTTCTAAATAATTCTTCGTATGTAAAGTTATATTTTTGGGTAAATTATTAATGTTAAACCAATCTAATTTTTTTGATTCATCATCATTTATCTTTAAATCTCCACTATAATTTGTAATAACAAAAATTGCTGTAATATCATATAATTTATCACCATTTGGATATTCTCTATAAGTATCTTTGCCAGACAAAATTTTGACCATTATTAAATCAATAATATCTAAATTAGTTTCTTCTTTTAATTCTCTTTTCGCTGTTTCTTCAAAACTTTCACCAAGTTCCATTGCTCCACCAGGAAATCCCCATTGATTATAATCTGTTCTAAATTGCATAAGAACTTGCTTTTGTTCATTGAAAACAAATAAACCCACACCAGCAGTTAATATTGGTTCATGCCCAACATATTGTCTTAAAAAATTTATATAACTTTTTTTATTATCCATAATTATACTTCCTTTCATTTTTTTACTTTTTTCAGCAACTTTTGCCATTCTTTTGACCATTTTTCATTATTATCAAAAAATATTTTACTTGATGTTGAAATTTTACAATAACTTTTTAAACACTCATAATCCATTGTAGTATCTAATATTAAAACATCAATATCTTTATTTTTTAATCCCATTTTAAAAAATATACTTTCAAAATCCTTAGAAATTTTATCTAGTTGAAACTTATAATAACATAGTTTTAAAAAGGTAAATATAATTTCAGCAGAAAATATTGTTTGTGTAATTACTAGCAATAAATCCATATTTTCTAATTTTATCATTAATATAATGTAAACAATAGTAAGAACAGTAATTTTCAAAATATTAATTGGTAACATTTTATCCACTACTTTTTTGGTAAAAAAAACACTTTCATAGCAATTTAATCCTAATTTTATAATTGAAGGTTTTTCTTCGTTATTATAGTATTTATTGGTTTCTTTTAGAGTAGTGTTAACATTAAATGATTCTTTTAATAATGATTTTCTTCTTTCATTTTCGGCAAGGTTAGAAAAATACATTTCGTTTATATTGGTTAATATAACATATACTATAGTTAAAAGTAGGCTTCCGATAATAAATATTTCTCTATATTTAAAATCAAACAACAATATGAACGATAATATAATATTTATAATGAACAAAATATTTGATTTTTTTGCTATATTATCACACTTATCATAAAGCTCTTGAATTTCATCTTTTCTTTCTTCATCCATAACTATACCTCTGGAAATACTTTTTTTATTTCAGATAAGGCAGAATAAGGCATTCCATCATTTTCATACTCTAATGCTTTATCAATTCTTTCTATTGCACGATTTATTCTATTTAATATACTAGATTCATATGTTATTTTTTTTAGTTCATCAAATGCTCTTTTGGCATAGTCTATATAACTAGCGCATGAATAATATGAATATGTCATATTATATGCTATGCGCTCTTCTATTTTGTATGATGTTAAATCATGATAGTTTACATTAACATTCCAGTGCTTAATTAGCCTTACCAATGGTTTTATTTTGTATGAATTATTATTGTTTGCTTCTGTGAGCTTACTATTAAAATTATTTGGATTTGTTTCCATCCAACCACCATTGCCATTTGGAATATAGTATGTATTCCAATTTTTATAAGCCGGTACTAATTCAAATTTTATATTATTAAGTTCTAGAACTATTGTAGGAGAAGATTGGTAAATCTCTGAAGTTGAATACTTTGCTTCTGCAAATCTCTTTAGTCTATCTAAAAATGTTTGAGGTTTATAGTTATTTGAATTATCAAAAACAATCATATAATCAATATCTGAATCATTATCAACTTTTCTAGGTAATATAGTCCCTCTAGTATAAGAACCAAATTTAAATTTTTCTTTGATATCGTTTCCAAAATAAGATATTAACCTTGTTTCTAAGGTATTAATAGAAGTAGTTATGCTTTCCTTTTCTTTTGTTGAAAGTACTAAATCAGAAGCCAAGTCACTTAAATAAGTATTTGCAGACATATTATCCCTCCTTTATTTTATGTCTAAAAAAAGTATCATAATTAATGATACAAAACTATTATAATAATAACATATTTTGACATTTTTTTAAATAGATACGGGATTTTTTATCAAAAGTATTGTAATAACGTATTTTAAAAAATGAAGTGCACAGAAGTTGTGCACTAAGATTTATAACTG
>CALVYD010000027.1 GCA_944371995.1 uncultured Bacilli bacterium | reverse complement strand
TTTTTAAATTATTTTCTAATTCTTGTAGTCTATCATCAATGTTATTAACTTCTTCTGTAAATTCTTCTAGAGTGATTGCACTTGTTTTATAAGCATCTTTTAATCTATTTCTTTGTCTTTTTAAAGATTCTATCTCAGTTATTGTTTTCTCTTTTTGATCTGTTCCAAAGATAACTGGAGCATAGATTCCATGAACCAAAAAATCGTATTCTACTAGTTCATAAATGATTTCTTTTAGTTGTCTGATAATCTCTCTTTCATTTACATAAGTATGGCACTTATGACATCTATAATAAACATAATCGTATTTTTTATTGCCACCTGGACTTCTTCCTGCCATTAGAGTATGACATTTAGGGCAATATAGTTTTTGTAGGAATAAATAGTAGATTGTTCTTGTATAGTTTCTAGAATTCTTTCCCTTTTGATTTTGACAATCAAGCCATGTCTCTCTACTAATAATCCCTTCTACGACATTTTCATAAATATGTTCATCTTTTTTACCTTTATGATAAACAAAATCACCACAGTATATTCTATTATTAATGATGTTTTCTACATGGGAGTAAAGCCATTTCTTGTTTAAGGCATTTCGCTTATTTAAATCATTCATAATCTTTTGTAATGACCAACCTGATAAATATTTATTGAAGATGTCTATGACTACATCTTTAGTATTTTCATCTGGCACTAGCTTTTTATTTACTCTTTTATAACCTGTTAAATTTTTCACCGGAATATGTCCTTCTTTAATCGCTCCTACTAATCCCATTTTGGTTCTCTCACTTGTTCTTTCAATTTCATTTTGACTCACACTCATTAGTAGTCTTGATATCATTTTTCCATTGGCAGTCGTAGTATTTACTTCATCATTCGCACAATCAATATATGCTTCATTTTCTTCCAAAAACTTCATAATGAATTCCCAGTCATAAATACTTCTTGTTACTCTATCTAGTTTTAAAGCAACAATGGTATTTACTTTCTTACTTTTGATATCTTCTAATAATTCATTAAAAGCAGGTCTATCCTTCATGTTTTTGGCACTAATTCCTGCATCTTCATAAAACTTATAAATTTGATAGCCTTTAAATTTACACATGGCTTCGAGTCTTTCTTTTTGTTCACTTAAACTAAATCCTTCCCGGGCTTGATCCTCGGTACTAACTCTTAAATATACCCCAGCAATCTTATTATCTATAACCATTCCTCCTTTTTTTGCTTTGGTAAAATTTTTCTATAATACCATTATCTACAGCTCAAATGTCTATTTCAAGAACAAAATTGTCCTTTTTCGTCCATTTTTGAACATTTTCGTCCTTTTAATTTTTGACATTTCTAATTACTTCTTCTAGTTTTTGCAACGATATTTTATTCGTAATGTTATTTTTACTGATATACATAATTTCATTCTCACCAAAAATTAGATATGTATCACCACCTATTTCCAACTTATAAGGCTCAATGTAAGCGATATTGGTCTTCGGTACAGCGATAATACTACCTTCCACTAATTTTAGTTTCTGACCATTAAATTTACCTAGATTGTTTATTTTTCTTTGTAATTCCTTACTTATTTCTAACTTTTCTTTAATTACCAAATATTACCAATTCCTTTCCAACAACAAAAAAATCGACTCATAAGAATCGATTTCTATCTTGAAGCCTTTCGACTTTTTTCCAATCTGGGGCGTCGTAAGGGAATCGAACCCTTGCATACTGGTGCCACAAACCAGCGTGTTAACCACTTCACCAACGACGCCATTTCAGAAATACAAACTTATTTTATCAATCTTTTCGTATTTTGACAAGTACTTTTTTTACTTTTGTTATAATTTTAGGTATTTGTCTTAGACAGATGTCTTTTTTTAGAATACATTAAATCGAAAGGAGATATTATGTTTAACCAAAATTATGTTTATCCATTTTTAAAGAATTATGCAAATTCTAATACTAATTTGAATTTGTTAACCCGACAAGATTTATATAGGAATTCAACAATGCCATCTTTATTTAGCCCTGCAGTAGGTTTAGATAATGGTAATATGTTTTCTGACCTTTATCAACCTTACAAGAATTACAAACCTGCAAATGTTGCTGCCAATAATGAAAGGGAGGCTATGATAAGAGAGCTTGCTAGAATGGGTTTTGCTGCTCATGAATTAAACCTTTATTTAGACTTACATCCTGATGATGCTAGTATGATTACTTTGTTTAATGATTATCGTGAAAAATATAATCAATTAGTCAAGCAATATGATGAGAAATTTGGACCTCTTTTAATTTCTAGTAATACTTTAAATCAAACTCCATTTATGTGGGTAAAAGATATATGGCCATGGGAGGTAAAACCTAATGTTTAGATATTCAAAAAGATTACAGTATCCTATTAATATTAAAAGAAAAGATTTAGCAATGGCTAAATATTTGGTCACTCAATATGGAGGTTCCAATGGAGAAATGGCTGCTGCTCTTCGCTATTTAAACCAAAGATATACTATGCCTGATAATCGTGGTAAAGCATTACTTACCGATATAGGCACCGAGGAACTTGGCCATGTAGAAATGCTTGCGACGATGATTTATCAATTGACAAAAGATGCAACACCTGAGGAGATGAAGCAAGCTGGTCTTGGTAGCAATTTTGCAGAACATGGAAAATCATTATATCCAACAGATGCGAATGGTGTTCCATTTACTGTTGCCTACTTTGCCTCAACTGGAGATCCTTTAGCAGACCTTTCAGAAGATATGGCTGCTGAACAAAAAGCTCGTGCTGTTTACGAAAACTTAATTGATTTAACTAATGACCCTGATGTGATTGCTCCCCTACTTTGGTTACGTCAAAGAGAAATTGTACATTATGCTAGATTTAAAGAATTATTTGAAATGTATGAAAAAGAATTTAAGAATGGGCAAAATCAAAAGATGTAGAATATACGTTCTACATCTTTATTAGTTATACTTTAATTCTTTTACTATTTTTTTACTTTCTTCTAACATTTCTTCTTTATGAGTGTCTTTGTATACTTGTAATAAATCAATGATATCATATACAGATAGTCTTTCTTTTAAAAATTTTATTTCTTTTAATTCATTATCATTTTCTATTATGATTGGCATTAAATCCTGATAATCTTCTTCTGTTGTTAGCATATCTGTTTTTGAGGATGCCCAACGCCATGGAACTTTTTTATATCTATTTAATATTCTAAAATCATAATCTATAGGTGCTGACATAGAATATTCAAAATCTAATAATGTAAGACGATTATCTTGATAAATAATATTATCAAAGTGTAAGTCACCATGAATCTGGCCAAATTTATTTTCTTTAAAATAGATATCACATAGTGATAATAATTCATCAAACAACTCATCTGTAATATTACTTTCTTTTATAAGATTTCTTATTTTATCTTTAATAAAGTTATTAAAATCATATTCTTCTACTTTTTTACTATGAAATGGCTGTAATACATTGATTAATTTTAAAATAATTCCTTTTCTTTCATCTTCTGTTAATTTATACCATACTTCATAAAGTGTAGGGCCTTCTACTTTTTCTAATACCTCATAATTATAAGAAATTAATTCTTTGGTTTTATCTGCGATATATAATTTGGGAATATTAGTGCTTTTATTATTTTGATAAAAGTCTATTTCATGTTCAAACCTTTTTTCGTTTTCTTTTTTTGTACAAATTCTTACTATATAATCTTCTACTTGATATATGGTATTGGTAAATCCCGTGGTTATTTTGTTATAGTTTTTTCCTTTTAAAAAGGGTGTGTTTTCTATAATCTTTTCTATTTCTTTATCGAAAGATTGCTCTTCTGTTGTGATTAATCCATCAATAATATCATCCATGGTTCCAATTAATTCTAAATATCTAGAAATTTCTTCTATTGTCTTTGATACTTCTTGCTCTCCTAAAGATTTTTCTTCTTCCTCATTCGTAATTATTCCTAGACTTCGTTCTAAATTATATTTTAACCATTCAAATCTTCCAACTAAGTTTCCACAGATAGCATCATACCAGTCAATACTTTTAATATCTCTTAGTTTTTGATACTCTAAAAATACGGCTTTAAATTTTTCTTCACTAAAGTTATTTGTTAAAAAGCCAGACCAAGAAAGAGCAGTTTCTAATAATTCTTGATAAGGATTTGCTAGTGTTACGGACTCCCAATCGATAATTATAGGATTATCTTGATTCCACATTACATTTTTAGGATCCATATCTCTATGGCAAATCATTGATACAATATTTGCGTCATTAAATCTTTCATTTGCTCTTTTTAAGATTGAATTATATTTTTTATAGTTTTTTAAATATTCCTCTCTGTAAGACATTTTGTTAAAATTTACTTCTAACGCATAACCTTCCCAGTCATATAATCTTTTATATTCTACTCTTTCTTCTGTTAATCCTAATTTTTGGTAATCTAGATTATGAATCCTAGCAAGTACTTTTCCAATTTTTTTACAATGTTCTACTGTAATTTCTTCATCAGATAATGTTTTTCCTTCTATATAATCAAATACCATATAATAAGTATTTTTAAATTCTGTTAGGTAGTTTCCATCTATAGAGATGGCGCTAGATACCGAAATATTATTTTCTTTCGCTAGGTTGGCTATTTTTTCTGATACTACAAAATTGTTATAGGCATCTTCTCTATTCATTACTTCCCTATTTAGTACTTTTATAGCGTAAGTTGCTGTTGTAGTTTTTACTTTAAACATTCTATGCATTAGACCACCAGATAATTTTTCTATATCTATTACTGTTCCTAAGTTGTATTTTGCACAGAAATCTTCTATGTTCATGTTATCACATCCTTTTATTCCACAATTATTTTTCCATCAATATTACATATATAACAATCTTTTAATTTCTCTTTGATATGTTTTAGAGCGTTTTTATCTTGTTCTATTTTTCTTCCTACTAATACTCCTTCAATTAAAGTAGAGGGTAATCCAAACATAATAGCAGATTCTCTATCTGTTGTCGATGCATCTTTATTAAATCTTAACTCTAAAAATTTTGAATAATAGCGATAATCTAGGAATTCTTTTAATGTTTCTTCGTCTAACTCTGTATTCCAAACATTTGCTTTTATCATTTCTTTTGCATAATCACTTTCCATATTTAAAATAAAAGCAATCTGTCTTTTATCTGATACTAGACTTGGTAAAAATGTTACTTCTTTTGTCTTTTCTGCCCAATAAGTCCAAATATTTTCATCATTATTTATCTTTTCCGTTTCTTCATCAAATTTATGATATGGAATCATTTTAGATACTTCTTTCGAACCTGGTCCTCTACCAATAGTATAAGTAATTGTTACTCCACTGTAATTAATAATATAATCTTTTAGTAAAATATCTTCTTGTATATTCCACATACCAATACTATTTTTTATTTTATTTTTACCTTCACTATTTCCTGTAAAATCAATTGCAACAAAGCCATGTTCTACTATCCAATCAAAATTATCTAGTAATCCAGGTATTCCATGCATATAGGTTCCTTTCTTTAGTTTTACTTCTTCTCCTACATGATATTTGTTTTTCTTTATTTCTTTCTTCTCATAAAAAAGCTCGATATTGTTTAATACTAATTCTAAGGCTTTGCCTTGAAAGGTCTTTTTTGCATATTCTATGTATTTTTCTTTATTCATAATTATCCTACTTCCTTTTATACTTTTCTTTTTTATTACTATTAACTCTATTATAAATTTCTTTTCTTCCTTTTTCTATAAAATCATCTTTATTATTTTTTATACCATATACTATAGTTTCAATTGGATAGTATTGTTCCACAATATCTTGATATTCTTTTGCTTTTTCTAGATTCATATCTCCATAAAGTCTTACTATATCTTCTCCAAATGATGGACCAATTTCTTCTTCGCTATCTTCTAATAGATATATAAAATCACAATATTCATCGATAATTCCAGAATCACCAAAATCAATAACACCAGTTAATCTATTATCATTATCCAGTAATAGATGATTACAACTAAAGTCATTATGACATAAACATTTCTTGCCATCGAATATTGTCGTGGTATTTAATAATTTCATAAATTCTTCAATATATTCTTTTTCTATGTTTGTAAGACTATCATATAATGTATTTCTTAATAATTGATATTCTTCTAATACATTCTGTTTATTGTCTATTGTGTATGAACTTATATCCGTATAATCTAAGTCATGCATTTCTCTTAAGAAACCAGCAATATCTTTCTTTAACAATTCCTGTTTTTCTTTTGACATGGCAAAATATATTTTTGGAGTTAAGAATTTTCCTTTAATTTCTTTGTACCCTAATATAGATAATTCTTCACTTATGTACGAATATTCTATCTTTGGTATTTTTATCTTTGAATGTAATTTTTTATTTAAAAAATCATATATCGCTTTTTCTTTTTCATACCCTTTCTTTTTATTAGCACTAAACTTAATTTTAAATACATATTCTTCATTTACTAAATAAGCAACACTATCATAGCCACTACCCATGACGGAAATTGTATTTACTTTTAAATTATCAAAAGTATGCTCTAGGAGATATTTTGTTGCTTTTAGATTTGTTAGATTATCATCATAACGATACTCCATTAAATAGCAATCTTCTTTTTTTCCTTCATGTAATTCATGTTCTTTTAAATCTTCAATAATTCTAAATCCTACTTTTTGATAGGCTCTTATTGCTCTTAAATTATTTTTATGAGGATCTAAAATTACAGCATCAGCATTTCTTTCTTGTTTTAAAAATTTAAAAATCATTTTAATATATTTAGTACCTATTCCTTGATTCCAATATTCTACTTCTCCAATAAATTGATCCATACCATAAACAATTTCCTTACTTTTTGGATAATGATAATCTGTATATAGTTCATCATACATTTTATATATCTGTCCATAACCAATAGGTTTTTCTTGATACTCTATAATTACTCTAATTACTTCCTCTTTCCAAGTTTCTGTATAATGCTCTTTTACCGTTTCTAGAGTGTATTTTTTATCTCTTCCACCATAAAATGCTAATACTCTTTCATCTGTTAACCATTTGTAAAGATAAGAAAAATCTTTTTCATTTAAATCTCTTATTCTTATTTTATCTTCTATTATATTCATTTATTTCACCAACTATCTTTAACTTTTCTTCTTCAAAATTATATTTGTAATAATGTATTTGTCCATTATCATTAATTCCAATTTGTTCATCATAGACCTTATATATAAAAGGTTCTTTAAACTTATTTTTTAAAAACTCATATGTTTGAATATATAGCGGGTTATACATATCGTTTATTTCAATATCACTAATATTAGATAATTTTTCGTGATTTGTTAATTTTTTTATTATTTGCCATCCTATATAACTCTCTTTTATTTTGTATGGTTCAAATCCCATATCTAAATATAATTTTACTGCTAACCATGTATGAGTTTGTGTATGCAATATTGTCTTTTTATGACCTAATTTTCTCATTTTCTTTAATGCTTCTCTTATTAATGGTTTTGATAAATGTTTTCCTTGATATTCTTTTTTTATTGCTAGCCAGTGGAAATCACCAGTAATGTCATCTATTGGACTTTCTAGATAAAAAGCAGTAGCGGTTGCAACTTTTTCCCCCTGTTCATTTTCAATAAAAATACATCTTTCTTTTAGTTCTTTATAGTGATTGGCATAATACTCTTGAAATGCTTGCTCACCTTCTTGTTTTGTTAAAAACTCTCCACTGGATAGTTCTATTTCTACCCAGTATTTTTCATCACCATCTGTAAATGATACAAATTTATATCCTTTTGGTAATTGATATTCTTTTATATTATCTAAATCATTGTTTACTAGATATAAATCAACATATTTTAGTGTTCTATCTATTGTCTTCAACTTATCACCTCTTTTATAATTCTATTTTTACAATTACTCCTTCTACTTCTTTATTAAACTTTTTCCAAGTAGTTTTTTCTATTATTTTAAATCCTATACTTTCAAATACTTTTAATGTATTTTCTCTATCTATTTCAAAATTATCATATAGACTTTTTATTCCTTGTTCTTTTGCATAATTACATAGTAGTTTTAATCCTTCTTTGGCATAGCCTTTTTTTCTTTTTGATGCTTCTATTACAATACCACATTCATACTTATTATCTTTTTCATTATATTGATAGTTTACATATCCTACAAACTCATTTTTTATATTCTCTTTTAAATAAGCAAAAAAAGTATTTTTTTCTTTTCTTTTATTAAATTTTTCTTGCCATCTTTCTTTTTTAAAATCAATACAACCTGTTTCATAATGATATCCAGAATAGTTTACATCATACCCTGCATTATAATTCATTGTGTCTTTATCGCTTAATAAATTTTCTTCATACCAATAATCTTTTAACTCTAGAATATATAAACTTAACATATCTTACCTTTTAAAACTAAATATTCCGTCCTTAAAATCATTATTTTTATCGGTATATTCATCGATTACTCTTTTCCAAAAATTATAAGCTATTTCGTTTCCTTTTGATGGTGATACTTCCCAGGCTCCTTGATATAAATCAAAACACATAAAAGCTACTTTTTTTCCTATCTTATTTCTTCTATATTTAGGAATTACCATAAATTCTGCAATACTGTGTCCTTCCTTGGTATGTTGCATATAAGTATTAATCATGACAAACCCTAATAATTTATTTGATTCTTGTTCTCTAATAAAAAAGGCATCTCTATTGTTATCTGTAAAATAGTTATCAAAGTATTTATATTCAAATATGGCATCCTCATTCATTTCATTACCATCTGTTAGACTTTCTTCAAATAAAGAATATTCTAGTAATCTATACAAGGTATCTTTTTTATCTACTCCTACTCTTTCTAATTTTATATTCACTTTCTCCTCCATAAACAAAAAGACTCTCTAAATAGAGAGTCCAATCACACTAAAAATATTTTTATACGATTAAAAGAAGTGTGATTTCTCCACTATTTATTCTATTGATATTATTTTTCTTCATTAATTTTATCATGTCCATCACACTCCTTTCTTTTGGCAATATTATACCTTATATTTTTGTTTTGTCAACTACTCTACGGTAACACTTTTTGCAAGGTTCTTTGGTTTGTCGATATCACAACCTCTTAGTTTTGCCGTTTCATAAGCAATTAGTTGTAGTGTTGGTACAATTAATATTGGTTGGAAATATGGACTTATTTTTGGTACTACTACTTGTAGTTTTTGATTTTGCCAAGTTTCATTACTAATAATAATTGTCTTTGCTCCACGAGATTTTACTTCTTCAATATTAGATACGGTTTTATCTTTAATAGTCTCATCTGTTACGATTGCGAATACTGGCATTCCATCTTCTATTAGGGAGATTGTTCCATGTTTTAATTCTCCTGCTTGATAGGCCTCACTATGAATGTAAGAGACTTCTTTTAGCTTTAGACTTCCTTCCATGGATGTCGCATAGTCTATTTTTCTACCAATAAAGAAGATGTCTTCTGAGGTGTAAATCTCTTTTGCTATTTTTTGATATTCTTCTCTTCTATCTAGTACTTCTTTAATTAGTCTAGGTAGTTTTTCTGCTTCTTCTAACACCTTATGTTCTTCTTTTACTAGTCCTTTTTCTAGGGCTGTCTTATAGGCAAGTAGAGCCATAATACCTACTTGTAATATATATGCTTTGGTTGTTGCGACTGCAATTTCTGGTCCTGCTTCAATAAATATCTTTTCATCACTTTCTCTAGCAATCGTTGAGGTTTTGACATTGACAATAGCAAGCGTTTCTACATTATGTTCTTTTGCTTTTCTCATAGCAGCAATCGTATCTGCTGTTTCTCCAGATTGAGAAATTAATATTACTAGTGTTTTTCTATCATAGATAATATTTTTATATCGATATTCACTTGCGACGTCAATTTCTACTTTCGTATTTGCATACTCTTCTAAAAGCGTTTTTCCTATCATTCCAGCATACATTGCAGATCCACAAGCTACAATATGAATTTCTTCATATTTTGTTAAGTCAGGTAACTTATCTAACTGTTCTAGGTATGGCTTAAACGTTTTTTCTAATACTACTGGCTCTTCCATAATTTCTTTTAACATATAATGGTCATAGCCATTTTTATCTTTAGCAGCACGTTCTAAATCTGTTTCATGTACTTGTTTTTCTACTACTTTTCCATCTTTTGTTACTTCAACTTTATCCTTGGTAATATGAGCGATTTCTCCTTCTTCTAGTAATATATATTTATTTGTATAATCAATGATTGCGGCAATATCACTCGCAATAAAGTTTTCCTCTTTACCAAGTCCTACAATTAAAGGAGAATCTTTTCTTACTGCATATAAATCATTATCTCCTTGGAAAAGTATTCCTAGGGCATATGATCCTTTTACTTCTTTTAAGGCCTTATCAATTGCTTCTACAGGATTTTTTTCATAGTATTTATTTATTAATGCTGCCACTACTTCGGTATCTGTTTCACTATTAAAAGTTACTCCCGCTTTTTTTAATTTTTCTCTTAGCTCTTCGGCATTTTCAATAATACCATTATGAACTAGTGTAATTTTACCTATGGTATGAGGATGAGCATTTTTTTCGCTTGGCTTTCCATGCGTTGCCCATCTTGTATGAGCAATTCCTAAATTACTTGGAATTACTTCCATATTTTTTATTTTTTCTTCTAAGTTTACAATCTTTCCAATACTTTTGATAACTTCTATTTGGTCGTTATTTTTTAAGGCGATTCCTGCTGAATCGTATCCTCTATATTCTAGGCTTTTTAATCCATTAATTAAAATATCCACTGGATTTTTTTCTCCAATATATCCTATAATTCCACACATATTTTTCCTCCATGCTAAAAATAATTGTGGTGATATATCCTTTGTTATAATCTTGATTTTACTTTTTGCTATATATCTAACGAAGCACTTATCTCCGCAGTAGCATCCGCCGAATTTTTCGATCACTACTGTCCTCGTCAACTGTAAAAGTCCAGGCGCTTAAATGAATTTTTCTCCTTTCTAGTATTCATTCTATACCTATTATAACAAAATTATACTTTGTCTGTAAATAAAGCAAGAAGTATTATATTTTTTACTATACTAAAAAGATACCTATTCTGGTAAGGTATCTAGTGTGTCATATATATTAGTTGTATTTTTACAATTAGCAATTTCATCTTTAAATATTTTATCAAATTCTGGCATTGCTTTGGTAATTACATCTTGGTAGATATTTTTACTATTTACAATTGCTTTTCTAAAATCTAATACATTTACTTCTCTTCTATTATCAAATAAAGCATTAGAGAACGCTTGTTGTACGATTGTTAGAGAAACATCTGGATAACGTGAACCAATTTCGTAAATTCTTTTATATTCACTAGTGATATCTGTAATAAATTCCATCATTTTTCTTTGAATAAATGGAGAATACATCATTTTGGCACCAGTTCTTTTTTCTATTTTTGGAAGGGTTCCTACTAATATTTGAATATTTTCTTCTCTCGTTGGTTCGTTTATTTCTACTTTTTGGAAACGTCTAACAAAGGCTTTATCACGTAGAATGTATCTTTCATATTCTTCTGTTGTCGTTGCTCCTATTACTTTAATATCACCACGGTCTAGGGCTGGTTTAAACATATTAGCAAAATCTAGTGCTTCTCCTTTGGTTCCCATTAACGTATGAATCTCATCGATAAATAAAATCAGTTTGGTTTTGCTCTTTAATTCATCAATTAATGTTTGAATCTTTGCTTCTCCTGTTACTGGATCTACACCAAGTAAAGCTGAGGTGTTTACCTTAATTACTTGGTAGCCCTTTAAAACATCTGGGACCAATCCTTTTTGAATTCTATAAGCTAATCCTTCTACCGTTGCAGTTTTACCAACACCTGGTTTACCAATTAATACGGCAGATTTATCTGGTGTTAATAATATTAGTATTAACTGTTTAATTTGTTCATCACGACCAATGGCAGGATTTGTAATATAATCCTTTTCTTGGAAATTTTCCCCATAATTTTCTAGGATACTAATACGTTTCTTTTTTATATCAAAAGGTTCCTTATTCATCAAGTTCTCATTCATTTTGCATCCTCCTTCTTTCCTTTTCTTATTATAGCACATTTTTAATCAATTAGTTCAAAATCTAATATTAATGGGTAGTGATCTGAGACATCTATCTGTTTTACTTCAAAGTTATTTACTTTTATTTTATCATTTACAAATATATAATCATCTACTCTACCTCCTACATCAAGACCATCTTTTACAGTTGGACGTGTTGATTTTATATTATATTTTTCTATTAAATTTGTTAACTTTTTATTTAGTATCTCTATACTTTTACTCTGAGGATTTAAATTAAAATCTCCTACAATGATAGTTGGAATAGTATGGTCTTCTATCAATGATAAAAGATATTCACACTCTTTTATAGTTCTCTCATCCCCTATTTTGCCTTCATTCCAAATACCATGAATATTTAGTAGTCGTAATTTTTGATTATTTATTTCTAGTATAGCAACTACAACTGCTCTCGCATGATCGGTTTTTCTGAAGTCTGTCGTATCTCTAAATATCTGATAGTTTTTATGAAAGAAATTATTACTTGCTTCTATTATAGGATATCTTGAAATAATTTCATTCCCTTGTTCAGTCATCCCACCAAAATCTTTTGTTACAACTTCCTTTTTTATATGTTTATCTGATACCCATAAGGCCCCGTAAAAATCATATTTGTGTGTGTTTTTTAATGCTTCTTTTATTAGGTTACTATTATTATATCTATCATAAACAGTATTATCTATTCCTCTCATAGATTCTTGTAATGTAATAATGTCTGATTTTGTATTTTTAAAAAAATCTATTACCTTTTCATTATTATCTAATTTTATCGCTACATTTAAATCAACTAATCTCATACGTTTCCTCCACTATTTTCACTTTCTTTACTATTAAATTCCAATCTTTATCAAGCTCAAAATGAACTTTTATCTTTTTTCTTGTAATACATAAAGTAACAAAAAATAATCATCTTTAAACATATCTTTTCATTGCAGATTATCTATCTCAAACCATTCTGGTATCATTTCCATACTTTCTTTTGGCATTTTGTCTCAGTTTGTTGCAGCATAGACATGCATATTGATAGTTGCTAACTCATCCTTATAGTATTCTATAAAATTAATTATACCTACTTTTTCATATTCTATTGGTGTTACAAAAATTTCTTCTTCTGTTTCTCTAATCATAGCTTGTTCGGGAGTTTCTCCTTGTTCAATCATTTCACCAGTGCCATTCCGTTTTCCAAAACCAAAACCTTTTTTCTTTCTAGCTAATAATATCTTATTTTTTCTCTTAAAAATAATAGTGTTGTTTCTAAATCTTTCCTATTTACTCTAGTCCTTTTATATATAAAATATCTTCGATTGCTTTATCTATATTAAATGTTCCATTGCCTACTGGATAATATACAGAATAAAATTCATGATTATCTTTTTCAAATTTCTTTTTTCTTTCTTCTGATACTTTTATTTTTTGTCCTAGTACAATCGATGATACTTGGTTTCCAAATAATATTATTCTTTTAGGATTTACGATATCTATTTCTTTTTTGAAAAGTTTTAAATAGTTTTTAAATACTTCATCTTTTAATGGTCTTGCATCTACTTGTGTACATTTTGCAAGATTTGTAATATATAAATCATGGTCTTCTAGGTTTTTATAAACTTCTTCACAAAAATCTTTTGTCCAATCTTGTTTCTTTTTCTTTTGGATTTGTTCATAGATTTCTTCATCAATTAAATCTAATTTATAAAATAATTTCCATACATTTTTAGTACCTAGCCAGGGATATCTTGGACCATCCCAGGTAGGTTCTGCCGCAACATTTCCAGCGGTCGGGTTCATAAAGACAAAGCATAAGCTGGGATTTTCTTTTTTTCCTCCAAAATAGATGGAATGTAGTTTTTTATCTCCATACTTTCTTTGTAATTTATCATATTTTTCATATAATTCTTCTAACATTTCTTTCCTACTTCCTACTCTTTTTTGCTTCACAAATTTGTTCATAAGTTTTTTTCATATATTTTTTATTTAAGATATATTTTTCACCATGAATAGATAGATCTGTTAATACGTGTTCAAAAAACTCAGCTGTTTTTTCATGTACTGGAGCAAACCCTAGATTTGCATACCAGTACTTTAATGGTTCTGTTTGATTAAATTTTTCTTTTTTATAGGTTTTCCCTGCTGCGATTCTATCACAGATACTTTCTACTACATATTGATAAGGCATCATTACTGGTCCGTTACTATCTACCCAGTATTCTGGATGATGGGGATTTCTTCCTTTATGATGGAGCCAGGCTTCACTTTTTCCTGTTTTCTTTTTACACTCAGAAATAGGTGAATGACTTCCTACATAATATTTTGCTCCTTCTAGGAATTCTTTTGGTGAATATTTGGATAAGTCATGTGTTAGGCCTCTCCAGTATAGTCCACACTGAAAACACATAGTCATTACTTTTATCCTATGTGCTGTTATTGTTATAAAGTGTTTGATAATATGCATATTGGTCCCTACTTTCACAGTTAATAGTATAACAAAATTTAAGAAAAATAAAAAGGTATGATTTTCTCATACCTGTTCTTTGTAGTTTTTATAAACATCATATCGTTCTTTTTTGTTATACTCTTTTTTTATAGCATCTTTTATCGCTTCTTTGTTTTCTTCTCTAAACCCTATGAATACTTGATCTCCAATAATTAAACATGGAACTCCATTTATTTCTTGCTCTAGATAGTCTCCTAACTCCGTCATTAACTTACTGTTATCTTCGTTATACCATACTTCTAGAGTATATAAATCAAAGTAGTTATCATACTCCTCTGGAAGCGTGTTTAGATAACTAATTAATGCTTCACAGTGCTGGCAGCCATTTCCCCAGAAAAAGTAAACATTTATTTTTTCATCGTTATACTTAATATCTTTTTCTGTTTGTTCCTTTAATGTTCTTGTTGTTCTAGAGGATGTTGATGCTGATACTACTCCTACTAAGATTACTAATACGATTATTGCAGAAATTACTGATATTACTACACTTTTCTTTGTCATTTACATCATCCTTATTCTTCTATATATTTTCCAGTCTTATATATTGTATCATTAATTTGTAAATATAGGGAGTATTTTCCAGATAAATCTTCTTTATTTATATATTTTGTGACTACAATCCCGTTTTTATTTTCTTCTTCTGTAAAGATATCTACACACATTGCTGTATATGGTTTTTTACTAATTGGAATATTGTATTCTTTTATTATTCCATTTTTGTAAAGTATAGCTTTTACTTCTACTCCTCTTTTAAATCTTCCTTTTATTTCTAGCCGGTCTTCTTCATTTTTTATACTAATTTCATGGGATTTATATTCTTTGTCTATATCTTTTGCATTTGTTATAAAACCAAATCTTGTAGTATCTACTTTGGTTTTTCCTAGACTTCCTTTTTTCTCTCCTTTTCCTAATGCAAAATTATCATTTCCATATAGAGGCATCTTTTCTACACGATAATTATTGGTTGGTAATTTTATTTCAAAAATCACTTTATCATTTAATAGTTCTACCGTGTCGCTTACTAGTTTATCTGCGCCAGCTAATCCCGCTGGTTGATTTGAGTTTTTACCATCTACATAAACAATTCCTCCAGAATGAATTATATAATGGTCTTTGTCTAGATAATCCACATCAGAAATATATGGTGAATAAAATTCACTACCTCTTTCTTTCCCGTACTCAAAGACTTGCTCTATTGTCATGTTGTCTGTGTCAATTTTATACATTACTCCTCTAGAATAGCTGTCTTCTGCAGATACATATTCTTCTTTTTCTTTTGACTTATTATTTCCATTATCAAAGATAAATACATATCCTTCTGGAGTAATCATTGCAGCATGTTGACTCCATTGCCATTCAAAATCTTTTCCTACTGGTTTAAAGAAATATTTTTGATATTCTTCACTCCAATTGGTAGGATCACCTATAATCCAATTTAATTTTTCTGTATCATAATCAATATTAATTACAGCATCTTGATGTCTACCTGATAAAGTAATTGAATTAGTCTTTTCGTCATACCATACTGAATTATTATGAAACCAGTCATATTCTACCCAGTTTTCACTTTTACCATCTTCAGTGTTTAAGATATCCTTTAGGTTAATTTCTTTTACAATATTGCCAGACTTTCTATCTAGTTCTACAATATAGTCTTCTACTGTTCCTTCCCCGTTCGTAAAATTATCACTGGCTACTAAAATATTACCATTTGGCATTTCATAATAATCATGATGGTATCCTCCTGGTAGACTATACTCTACATATATTTTTCCTAGCATATCCATCTCATATAGTCCAGTTAAATAGTATGGTTGATTTATTAAACGTTCTGTACTTACTAATAGATGACCATTTTCTAATCTATTAATTTCCCAAGTTGCGGTATTAGTTAAGTACCATCTTACATCACCATTTACATCATAAGCACAAGTGTATCCGCTACTGGATGGTGTAAAGAAATATAAGTCATTTGTTAACTTACTTTCTTCTTTTTCTACTGATGTAGGTAAAATGAAATCTTCTGGTAATGCATCCGTTTTTATTTTTAATTCTTGTTTTTCCTCTCCACACTCGATTACTATGGTATTTTCTTTTCCAGGATATAATCCGTAAATTGGTAAGTAGTGTGTTGTTCTTTTTTCAAATTCGTGAGTATAGGTTGTTAATTTATCTTTACCTTTTATGGTAACTTTTGGAGCAACACTATCTTTTGTTTCAAAGATTACTAATGCTGTTAATGGTGAGTTATCATAGGGATCTACAATAATATTAGGGTTTTCTAATGTATATCCTTTACTTGTGAATTTTTCCTCTAGTTTTTCTTGTTTGGTTATTAGACTATCACTTACAGCAAGTAATTTTCTTTCTGTTGATAAATTATTTAATACTAATAATGTTACTATGATAGCTACAAATGCAATAGCAACTACTAGTAATACTACCTTCTTTATCCTACTCTTTTTCTTACTTTGTTTTTTCTTTGGCATATTTTCACTCCTCGTTATTATTTTAACCTAAATTCTAAACAAAAAAAATAAACGTAGCGTTTAATTTAGTAAACGATGCGTTTAGTTACAATTTCCTGTTAATTTTAATGGTACTTTATAGGTTGTTAGTTTATTATCTGTATCTAGTAAATTAATACTAATATATAAGTTACTGTTTTTCATATTACTATTTGTACAACTAAAGTTTTCTACTTTAAATTCAGTTTCTGTTAACAACTCAGATAAAGTCTTAGGTGTTTGTTTTTCTTCTTTTAAAGAGCCACACTGGGATACTTTTTCTTCTAAATCATTATGACTTTCATAAAGAATACATTCCATACCAATATATTTTTTGTCTTCTTCTCCATCTAAGTATTCTATTTTTGATATATATATCGAGTTTTTGTCTTTAGAGTAAGCTGCTACTCCACTTACATCAAATTTGGTACTTACTGATTTTACATCACTAAAGTTATAATCTTTTGGAGATAGAAAAACATAGATAGAAAAACATAGGACGACTCCTAGAAAAATAAGCGTTATGATATGCCATTTAGATAATTTCTTTTTTTCTTTTTTCCCGGTTAGAATACTATCGATATCGACATTAAATTCTTTACTCATTTTTTGTAATATTTCAATATCTGGTATTCCTCTTCCATTTTCCCATTTGGATACTGCTTGTGCAGTAACGTGTAATTTATCTGCAAATTCTTTCTGGGTCAGGTTATTTTGTTTTCTTAGGTTCAAAATAAATTTTCCAATTTGTTCTTGGTCCATACTGCATAAGCTCCTTTTCTATAATATTATATCTTTTTTTATTTTTGTTTGGTATAGTTTTTACTTAATTTTCACAATAAAAAGGCATTCCTGCCCTTTATTTTTTCTTATTATTAATATGAATTGGATCTACATGAATGACTGTTAAGAATATTTCTGGTATCTTTTTTGTTATTTCTTTTTCTAAGTGATTCGCAATTTTATGACTTTCAAAAGTTGTTAGGTTACCATCTACTTCAATTGTAAAAAATATTTGATATTGATATCCTACTGGTGCTGAATGAAAGTTCTTCATTCCTTGCACTATGTCATGATCTTTTACAATATCATATACTTTTTCTTTTGTTTTGTTATCTATCGATTTATCCATTAATACATCATAACTTTCTTTAAATATACCTATTCCTGTTATGATAATCCAAATGGAGATGCCTATACCTACAACACCATCTACAAAATAAATTCCTTGACTACCTAACAGTATAGCTATTAAGTTTAGAGTTGTTACAATACAGTCATTTCTATGATCTTTACAATTTGCTTTCATTAGTAGATTATTATATTTCTTGGCAATATTTCTAGTATAAAGATATAGGGCTAGTTTGGTGATTATTGTTATGATACAGATAATTACTAGCCAGATAGAAAATGTAAATTCTTCTCTTTTTATTAGGGCATTTACAGAATCCGTTGCAACCGTTAATCCCATTACAATCATGGCTATACTAATTAATAAAGAATAAATATATTCTGCTTTTCCATGACCTAGATTATGGTCTTCATCTGAGGGTATAGATGCTATTTTATTACCAATTAAGGTCATTAGGGAAGCAAAAATATCACCAGCACTATTTGTTGCATCCGCAATCATCGCTTGACTTTGCGTGATAATACCGATTGCTCCTTTTAATATTAAGAGAATAATATTACCAATAATTCCTAAAACACCAGCTTTTTTTGCTGAGTTAAATCTATCCATTTTATCTTCCCTTCTTTTGAATTATTTGTACCATTATACTACCTTTTTAACTTTTTTTCTAGACTATACTTTTCGATATATTTTTGTTCCTTCTTTGTTTAAGGTTTTGTATATAGAACTATTTCTATACATTTTATCATCTGTTACTTCTTTTTCTACTTTTATAAAATTAGGAAGTGTGATTTCTCCTTTATTTGATGATGGTTCTATTTCTAATATTTGTAGTCCGTGTTTAAAGATATCTAGTCTAAAATATTGATTTTTATATTCAAAACAGTATCTAGTTTTTTGGACTGGCGTTTCTTCCAATAAATTTCCATAATACTCTTCTTCGCTAATTAGTCTTCTTGTTGTGATTCTTTCATTGTTAATAGCGGTATCTATTTTGGTAATTAAAGTGTATTTTTCCTCATCTTCTTTTCCTGTTTTTCTATAGATGTATTCAATATTACCACTTTCTATCATGTATTGTTCTATAGACAGTTTTACTAATTTTATTTCTTCTATCTTAGAAAGATCAATTTCCTCTACTAGATATTTTCTTTGTACCTGAGTTGGATATGGTTTTGCTAGTGTACCGTAAATTTCTCTTATTACTTGATTTATTTTCTCATTAAATGAGTTTTCATTACCAATAATTTTAAGGTTTTCATGACCAAGCCAGCCTTCTAGTGTTTTCTTATCTTTTTGTCTTGCCTCTTCTACTGTTTCTGTTCTTGCACTATTATTATCTAAAGTATAGAATTCTTCTTTTCCTAGGGCTGCTGTTCTTAGGTGAAGAGTTAGGTTATAACGATTCATAAGGTCTAACTCTTTTACTTTAAATTCTTTTAGTAGTTGTTGCCATTCTTTTTTGGTTACATAGGCTTTATCATCTAATACTCCTCTATCACATAAAATAATTACTGGCTTGTTACTTTGATTTGCGACTTCATCTGCGATACCTTCTAATGCTAATTGTAGTTTTATTACTTGTTTTTGAAATTCTATGGTGTCTATTGCAAAATTTCCAAAGGGTCTTATTCCACTACTAATTAAAATGGTTGCTGCTTCTGGAACAATTAATACTAAATATCCCTTTTCTGTAAATTCTTTTTCTATTTCCTGAATAGCTGTCGTTTTTCCGGCACAGGGACCTCCGGTTAAGGCAATTTTTTTTATTTGATTGGTCATTTATTTTTTCTCCTTCTAATATATACTTTCTTATGAAAACATTCTCCACAAAGTGGTACATATTTTACACGGCTATTTTCTCCATCGATTGCGATATCTTCTCCTTCCATAGTAAATTCACCGTCTACTAGTCTTGCATTAAATACTGCTTCAGAGCCACAGGCACATAGTGCATTTGTTTCAATCTTTTTTACTTCATCTGCCATGGCAAATAATCTTGCGGTTCCTTCAAAATAGTCTGTTTTAAAATTACCTCTTAATCCAAAACAAGTAACGCCAATATTCATTCTTTTATTGATTTGCCATATTTCTTCTACTTGTTTTGAATCTAGGAATTGAGCTTCATCTACTATAATATGAGTACAATTAAAGATTTTTTCTAAGTTTTCTCCTGATAGTAATGTCTCTCCTGGTTGCAGTAAGATATCTACCTTTCTTCGTTCCTTTTGGCGATTGACAATTGAATCATCTCCCTTGGTATCTTTTGCAGATTTTATGACTAATACTTGTTGATTATTCTTTTCTAAGACGTATAGCATTTGAAATATTCTGGTTGTTTTTCCACCTTCCATACTTCCATAATAAAATGTTAATTTTTCTTTCATTTTACTCCTCTTTTTCTTTAAACTTATAAATTTTAGCTTTTTTCTTTCCCGCAAATATTTTTTCTTCGTCGGTTGGAATAATCATATCCATGTTTAGTATTTTTTTTCTAAAGTTTCTCCTGTCTAGTTTTTTTTCTAAAATGCTTTCATAGACTTTTTGTAATTCTGGTAGAGTAAATCCGTTCGGGAAAAATACTTTTAATAAGTCAGTTTTTAAAATTTCCTCTTTTAGTTTTTTGATGGCATCCGTAATGATTTCGTTATGATCATAGGCAAGATGTGGAACTTCATCAATGCTAAACCATTCGGCATTACTAGTTTTCAGCGTCGATTTTACAATTTCTACTTTGCTAGCATCGATTATTCCTATGTATGTTACAGCAACCATTCTCATTACTGGTGAACGGTTCTTTTTACCAAAGACGTTTGCTAGTTTTACTTCGATATGTTCTATTCCAGTCTTTTCATAGATTTCCCGATTTAGTCCATCTTCTAAATCTTCATCATTATAAAGTGCTCCTCCTGTTAAGGCCCAGTGGCCTTGATAAGGATTGTTTTTTCTTTTTACTAACAGAATCTTTAATTTTCCCTTATCAATCGTGAAAATAGAGGCTATTACATGTATACCTTGATGTGCATACTTAGGATTATTTACTTCCATGATTTGTTACTCCTTTCTACAACTTAATTATATGCGTATCATTAGACGCTTGTCAATTTTTTTCATAAAAAAAGAAAAGTAATTTTACTTTCTTTTGTCGTTTTACCTTTCATTTCTCATAATCACATGTTTTTACATTTTACTTTACATGAAATTGTCACTATATTCTGGATGTTTTTCCATCCAATGCTTTGCATAAGAACAGCTTGCAGTTGCTTTTTTCTTTTCCTTTTGTAGTTTCTTAAATAAGTATTCCATTAGATTTCCTGCAATATGTCTTCCTTGATAATCTGGATCTACATAAGTATGATAAATATCTATTGTATTTTCATCTATTTTTTCATATTCTACTACACCGATTTCTTCTCCATTTATTTCATAGATAATTTTATTTTCTTTTTCTATCATTTTCTTGTTCCTCCCTTTTTAACTTTTCCTTTAATAAATTATCTAGAGTGATATTTTGACTATTTTCTGTAAAGCCCTGTAAGTAGTCAGTCCACCTTTTTTCATCTAGTTCTGTGATGCCTGATTCTAGTAAATCTGCTACCATATTTTTATCTTTTATTTTCTCACCAGGCCAGTCATTTAATTTTATTAATTTTTTATTTTCTTGTTTTGTAAATTGTCGGAAGCTAGGGTCAATCAGTAAATGTTGCATTCCTACTGCTGTTCTATATTCTGCAATTAATACCACATGATCTACGTTAATCAATTCATTTAAATCTATCCAGTAGTTTCTTATTCCATTTTGATTTAGGTTTTCTTGTATCTCACTTGCTAAAAATTTGCAAAATCCATCTAAATCCGGTGTTACCTTTTTCACTTCGTCTACTGCTTTTTTAGTTATTCCTTGTATTAATTCTTTTGTCTTTTCATTTTGTTGTAGTCTAATATTTAAAATTGAATTATAGAAATCATCAATATTATTCATAGTTTTCTCCTTTTAGATACTGCTTGTTTTTATTTTTCTCTAGTGATTTTTTGATGTCATCATGATAATAAATGTTTTCTGTGAATGTATATCCTAAGATTATAGAATTAATCGTTTTTTACATTTATCACTATATTTCAATATTAATATCAATCTTTTTTTCTAGATACTTTTCTATTTTTAGTATATCATACTTACTTCTTTTTTTACGAAAAAAAACACAAACTATTATTTTGTGCTTTTCTAATTTTAAGTTTTATTAATAACTTATTACTTTCTTTTTCATGACTGACTTTTCTTTTCTTGGCTGATTTTCTATTATGTGATTTGCAATTAATAATGCTTCTTGTTTATAATTCGTATTATACTCATCTAAACCAATTTCTCTTTGTAATTCTTTATTAATTCTTGTTCTGTTTTGATAAGATATATTAATACAACTGTGAAATGTTTTTAATCCTACATCATAGCCGTTTCTTGCTATATCAAAGTAAAACTGTGAATAGTTATTATTTATAGCTATTATTAACTCTCGATAATTTTCTTCAGAAGTAGCTTCTTGTAATTGTTCTATTGCTTGTACGATAACATCTTTATAAAAATATGTTCCTGTTTCTTCTAAAGAATATCCTAATTCTTCTAATATTTTTAATGTTTCTACTTCTTTTTTCTCTCTTTGACTTAGCTTTTCTATTGGCATCATTTTCTTTTTATAATCCTTATATTTAGATGCCATTTCATCATATGATAAGGGTAAGGTATTAACCAAATATATACCAGTATCGGTTTCTAAATCATTTTGCATTTTATTCTCTCTCCTTTATTTTACTTTATGCTTTGCAAAATAAAAAAGCACAAAGTCTACTGCTATTGCTTAGCGACTCCGTACTTACTGCTTTGTTCGTGTAGGTTTTATCCCGAGATAGCTCACAAAATTGTTTATATCTCCTCGCTTGCTTTCTAATTGTATTATATTTTTTTGTAAAAGTCAAATCTCATTTATTAAAAATTCATTCCTATGTAGATTTTTATTTGGAATTCCGTTTTATGACAAAAAACTGAAATAAGTCTGATAGTAGTATAATATATATGTTT
>CALVYD010000026.1 GCA_944371995.1 uncultured Bacilli bacterium | reverse complement strand
CCGTCACTTACGGTACTACCAGCACTAATAGATTGCTTAATGACAGTATTTTTTTCTTTAGTACTATTTTGCATAACAAAGTTATAATTTAATCCTACTTTCTCTAATGCTTCCATCGCTTCTTTCTTACTCATACCAATAATATCTGGAACTTTTCGTTCCTCACCATCTGAAATAGTAACTAAAATACTATCTCCATTTTTAATAACATCACCTTTTTTATAAGAATAAGAAATAACTTCTCCCTGAGGAACGTCTTTACTAAACTCATGTTTTTCTTCATAAGAAATACCATACTTATCAGCCCAGCTTCTAAATTCTTCTAAAGTTTTAAAATCTTTCATAACGAGACTACCTTTAGAAATAATAACCTTAATCACTGTACCTTGTTCTACCTCATCACCTTTATGATAATTAGCATCGATTACCTGATTTTCTTTAACAGAATCATCATATTGATCACTAAACTCTAATTTTAATTTATTTTCAATAATCCATTCTGTAATTTCTACCATAGTCATTTTTTTCAAATTAGGAACCTTAATACTTTTCCCTTTACTAATTGTAAGAACTAAATGATCATCACTATTAACAGGAACCATCTCACCAGCTTCTATACTTTGATCAGAAACGTTACCACGTTCTATTTTTTTAGAAAAATCTCTTTCAATATCATAAGAGATACGATGTTGTTTTAAATAAAAGACTGCTTCAAACTCACTCTTACCAGTGAAATCACTAATAGAAACATCACTATCATCTAATTCTTCACCTAAAGAAAAGGTAAGCTTCATCTCAGCACTACGTTTCATACTACCACTGGCACTTTGTTCAATCACAGTATCTTTCGCTTTATCAGATTCTACGAACTCAACTTCAACATTAGTTAAATAATTATCTTCTACATAACGAATGACACGGTCACTATCCCAGCCATCCATATCTGGAACAATAATCTCTTTATCAGGATTAGGTCCCTCACTAACAGCAACTTCTAACTCAGAAATATCTTTAATCTTACTATTACTATCATAGTTTTGAGAAATAATACTATAAGCAGGAACCATATCACTATATTCATAATCCTGTACTAAAGTAACATTATTTTTAGATGCCCAGGAAACGACATCTGTTAAACTCTTACCTGTAAAATCCTCTAAATAACCAAAAGAAGGAATAGTAATAATATTAGTTAACGTTAAACTTCCAAAAATATTAAATAGTAATAAGAAAAAACTTCCTAAAAACATACTACCTTTTTTTCTATTGGGATTTGTAATACAAATAGATACAAATAAAATAGAAAAAAAGACTAACACAATACTACTGATTAATGTAGTAAAAAAATTACTATGATTCTGTCCAAAACTTAACGTAATAAAAAAGTAAACCAAACTACTAAGCAATGTCAAAAACAAGAAAAAGTTAAGAATTGGATGTTTTTTTTCTTTACGCAAATTGACACCTCCAACTTTCTCGACTTTAACTTCATCTTTTGGATAAGTAGTCTCTTTATTTTTATCATATTTTTGATAATTATTTTTAGAACGACTTTGATATTCTCGTCTTGGATAATTAGTATGATTGGTATTATTATTTTTTTTATAGTTATTATTTTTATAATTCTTCTGTCCCATATTACCACCTTTATCATCTTATATATTTATTATATAATACCAAGAAAAAAATAGAAACAAATTACAAAAACTAGACTGTAAAGTATACAAAAAAAGTAGAGTATGTTAAAATGAATTAAAGGTGAAGTTATGAATACTTGGATAAAAAAGAATTTTAATATCATTTTACTTATTTTTATACTACTACAACCAATATTAGATGTAATTACTGGTATTGGAATTCACACATGGCATACTAATATCACAATAGGAATTGTGGTAAGGATGCTTTTTTTAGCATTTGTTTTATACAGTGTAATATTTGTCTATAAACGAAAAAAAAGTCTAATATTTTATGCGATTTTAGTAATTTATGGAATACTTTATATGGCAGGAATGCTTATTTATAAAGATGGAGTAGGACTATTCTCTGAAATACAAGGATTATGCAGAGTATTTTATTTTCCAGTATTATTAATCAGTTTATATAGTATTAAAGATGAAATAAAAATAAGTAAAATGGCTTTAATGGTAGTACTAATAACATATTTAGTATGTATCTTAGTCCCAAATTGTCTAAATTTAGGATTTAAAACGTATGAAATAACCAAAGCAGGTACCTTAGGATTTTTTAATTCTGCAAATGAAATTAGTGGAATTATATCGATACTAACACCAATCATGATTTTAATACTAGTAAATAAGAAAAAAATACTACTAACTTTAATAATAGTTCTTATCTATTTATATGTGATACTAACAATAGGTACTAAGACACCATTATTGTCTTTAGGAATTACCATATTTTTCACTTATCTATGGTTTATCCATCAAGAAATAAAATTAAAAAGAGTAAAACGAGTAGCGATAAGCATCATTCTTCTACTAATATTTATAGCAGGAATGATAGTAATATTACCAAAAACTAATTTCTATAAAAATATTGAAACCCATTTGGAATTTTTAGAAGTAGATAACATAACAGAGGTATTTAAAGATAAAAAATTAATAGATCATTTTATTTTCAGTGAACGCTTAACATTTCTAGAAAATAGATATAAAGATTATCGAGATGAAAATAATTATCTGCAACTATTTGGTATCGGTTACTTAAAAGATGGCAAAGATACAAAAGCAATAGAAATGGACTATTTTGATATTTATTATTCTCAGGGACTAATAGGATTTATTATCTATTTTGGAATATATGGCTATTTCTTTGGTTTAATTATGAAACGTAGAAAGAGGCTAGATTTTACACAGTACATGTTATATATCAGTGTAGTATTAAGTTTGTTACTATCGTTTATAACAGGACATATTATTACAGCCCCAGCAGTTAGTATTCTACTAGTTGTTTTACTAATATTATTAGAAAAAAAGCAAAAAACAAGAATACTACTAATAGGAAAGAATTTGAATATAGATAGACCATTAGAAAATAAACTAATGAAACTAGATATAAATAAATATGAATTAGACTTTTTACTAGTAACGAGCAAAAGAAAAGTATACAATAATCTTACCCTAGAAATAAAAATAAAAAAATATAAACCATCAACGAATACTAATAAAATCATAGAGAAAATAGTGAATTTACTAAAACTACTATGGTATCAAATAATAAATTATCAAATGTATGATGAGTGTTATTGCTATCAAGAATATGACAAATTAAAAAATAATTTAGGAACAATCTCATCGTCTTGCTATAATATTTATGTAGACAAAACAAATAAAAAGAAACAAGAACTAATTACAGAATTACCAACAGATAACATAAAACACATCATATTCAAAACTGAAAAAGATTGTCAAGAGTTTTTAAAAAGTAATCCAAAATTAGTAGAAAAATGTTTATTAGTAGAGAATGTATAAGTGAAGTGAAAGTAGGGAGTAAAAATGAAAAAAGAAAAAATATCAATTATTGTTCCATGTTACAATGAAGAAGAATCATTACCAATCTTTTATAAAGAAATAACAAAAATAGCAGAAGAAATGAAAAAAGTACAATTTGAGTTTATTTTCATTAATGATGGAAGTAAAGATAATACACTAAATATTATAAAAGATTTAAGAAAAAAAGATGATAGAGTGCGTTTTATTTCTTTTTCTAGAAATTTTGGAAAAGAAGGTGGAATGTATGCCGGATTAGAGTATGCAACAGGTGATTTTGTAGCCATTATGGATGCCGATATGCAAGATCCACCAAGTATGATTAAAGAAATGTATCGTTCAATAAAAGAAGAAGGATATGACTGTGTTGCGTTATGTAGTCCTAAACACAAAGATTATGGATTAATTAGAAAAATATTTACCAAGTTTTGGTATAAATTAATTGGAAAAATATCATCCACTCCGCAAGTACCAGGTGCTAGAGAATTTCGCCTAATGAAAAGAAAAGTAGTAGATGCTATTATAAATATGAAAGAATATAATCGCTATTCCAAAGGATTATTCAGTTTTGTAGGATTTAACACTAAATGGATACAATATGAAGCACCGGAGAGAATAGCAGGAAAGTCAAAATTTAATTTTTGGAAACTTTTTAGATACGCTTTAGAAGGAATATTAGCATTTTCAACAACCCCATTAGTAATTTCAGCAATCGTAGGAATTATACTTTGTTTAATCTCTTTTATTGTAATTCTAGTAATTGTTATAAAAACCCTTGTATTTGGAGATCCAGTAAGTGGCTGGCCAAGTTTAGCCTGCCTTATCATATTCATGGGAGGATTACAATTGTTTTTCTTCGGAATCATGGGAATGTATATGTCTAAATTATATTTAGAAGTGAAGAAAAGACCTATCTACATTGTCAGTGAGACCGAAAAGACAGAGGAGTAGGGTTGTCTAAACAACAAAAAAGAACTATAATAAGAATTGATGAAAGTGAGAAAGAATATGAGGAAAATAGGATTTGTTATTGTAAACTATAATGATGCGAAGACTACCATAAGGCTATTAAATCAATTAAAAGAATTTAAAAATATTGATAGTATTGTAGTTGTAGATAACAATTCTACTGACGATTCTTTCGTTCAATTAAAAGAACAAGAAAATGGCAATATTACTATAATTAAAAATAGCGAAAACAAAGGTTATTCATCAGGAATGAATACCGGTGCAAAATATCTAATTGAAAAAATAGGTAGATGTAATATTATATTTTCTAATTCAGATATTATCATAAAAAATGCCAAAGATTTAAACACTCTTTCATCTGATATTAATGATGAAGTCGCAGTCGCAAGTCCCGTAATAGAAGAACACGGGAACTTAAATCGTGGTTGGAAAAAAACAACTGCATTTACTGAAGTACTTCTAAACTTACCATATATTAGTCGTTACTTTAAAAGAAAAAAATTATATTATAAGGATGATCACTATAAAAAGGATAAATCTTATGTTGATGTAGTATCCGGATGTTTTTTTATGGTAGATAGTGAAGCCTTAAAACAGGTAGATTATTTTGATGAGAATACATTCCTTTACTATGAAGAATTAATATTTGCTAAAAAATTAGAAAACATAAATAAGTCTTTAGTAATTGATAACAGAGTAAGAATTATTCATGATCATTCTGTAACGATTGATAAAAATGTAAAGAAAATTAACAAATATCGGATATTAAAATCCAGTCAAAGATACTATGTAAAAGAGTATCTAAAAGCAAATTCATTTCAAATGGCATTATTATATATAACGTATAAGTTATCACTACTAGTTTTGTATATAAGGTGCCTGTTTAGGAGGTAAAAATGAAAGGAATTATTTTAGCTGGAGGAAGTGGAACGAGGCTATACCCTATCACAGAAGGAATTAGTAAACAATTAGTTCCTATCTATGATAAACCAATGATTTATTATCCACTATCAACATTAATGCTTGCAGGAATTAAAGATATTTTAGTAATCACTACAGAAGAAGACCAAAAGGGATTTAAAAGATTGTTAAAGGATGGAAAACAGTTTGGAATTAATATTGAATATACGATTCAACCTTCTCCAGATGGACTAGCTCAGGCGTTTTTATTAGGAGAAAAATTTATTGGTAATGATGAATGTGCAATGATTTTAGGAGACAATATTTTCTATGGAAACGGTTTTAATGAAATTTTAGCGCAGGCAACACAAAATGCCAAACAAGGAAAAGCAACCATTTTTGGTAATCAAGTAAAGGATCCGGAGCGTTTTGGAATTATGGAATTAGACGATAATCATAACGTAATCAGTGTAGAAGAAAAACCAGAACATCCAAAATCTAACTATGCTATCACAGGACTATATTTCTATCCTAAAGGTGTAGCAGAAAAAGCAAAATTAATCAAGCCATCAAAAAGAGGAGAACTAGAAATTACTAGTTTAAATGATTTATATTTACAAGAGAAAAAATTGAAAGCAGAAATATTAGGAGAAGGATTTACCTGGTTTGATACAGGAACTTTTGATAGTCAATTAGATGCTTCTAATATGATAAGAACAATTCAAAACAATAAAGATAAAGTAATATGTTGTCCTGAACAAATCGCTTATTATCGTGGATGGATAACCAAAGATGAGTTACAAGAAAGAGCAGAATTATTGAAGAAAAATACTTATGGAAAATACTTACAAAAAGTAATAAAAGAAACAAAATAGGAGGAAAAATGAAGAAAATAGAAACTAATTTATTAGATTGCTATATCATAGAACCAGATAGATTTGGAGATGATAGAGGATATTTTTCTCCATATTTTATTCAAAAAGATTTTGATGAATTAGGCTTTAAAAAAGTAGTGCAAGCAAATAGAAGTAAAAGTAGTAAAGGTGTAGTACGTGGACTTCATTTTCAAAAAGATCCAAAATGCCAAGCCAAAATAGTAGAAGTAATCCAAGGTGCTGCTATCGATGTAGTAGTAGATATTAGAGAAGATTCTGAAACTTATGGAAAATGGACAAGCGTATTATTAACACCAGATAATAATAAACAGTTATTTGTACCATATGGTTTTGCTCATGGTTTTGTAAGTCTAGAAGATAATACTGTTTTTCATTATTTAATTGACAATGACTATGCACCAGAATTAGAAGATGGAATTCTTTGGAATGATCCAAATATTGGTATCAGCTGGGAAGAAATCTTTAAAGAATACGGAATAGAAAAACCAATTTTATCTGACAAAGATAAAGATAGACCAACGTTAAAAGAATGTAAGACAAGATTTAGGAGAGTCAAATAATGAAATATTTAATTACAGGTGTAAAAGGTCAATTAGGATATGATATTACTAGAGAACTAGATAAAAGAGGTGAAACTGATTATTTAGCATTAGATGTTGATGATATGGATATTACAGATACGGAAAAAGTAATGGAAGTAATTACTACTTATCAACCAGATGTAATATTCCATTGTGCTGCCTGGACTGCTGTAGATAAAGCAGAAGAGATGGAAGAATCTTGTCAAAAAGTCAATGTAGAAGGAACCAAAAACATAACAGATGCTGCAATCAAAGTAGATGCTAAATTAATTTATCTATCAACAGACTATGTATTTGATGGAACAAAAGAAGGATATTATACAGAAGAAGATGCAGTAAATCCAAAGAGTGTTTACGGTCGTACGAAATACTTAGGAGAAGAAGAAGTAAGAAGAAATAAAAAACACTTTATCGCAAGAATTTCCTGGGTCTTTGGTATCAACGGAAATAACTTCATCAAGACAATGCTAAAATTATCAGAAAATCATGATACGGTAAATGTAGTAGATGACCAAATTGGTTCTCCAACCTACACAGTAGATTTAGCTAAAGTATTAGTAGACATGGCTCAAACAGAAAAATATGGAACATACCATGTAACAAATGAAAATTATTGTAGCTGGGCAGAATTTGCAGAATATATTTTCAAAAGTAACAACAAAGATACCAAAGTAAACAAAGTAACAACAGAAGAGTATGTAGAGTTAACAAAGACTAACCAAGCATATCGCCCAAGAAACTCAAAATTATCCAAAGAAAAACTAAAACAACAAGGATTTGATTTATTACCAACTTGGCAAGATGCAACAGATAGATTTTGTAAAGAGTTAAGAGAGAAAAGGTAGGAGATATATGAAATTTTTAGTAACAGGTGGAGCAGGATTTATAGGAAGCAATTACTTACATTATGTAGTAAATAAATATGAAGATGACTACTTCGTATGTTTAGATGCTCTAACTTATGCAGGAAACTATAATAATATAAAAGAATTAGAAGGAAAGAAAAATTATAAATTTGTTCATGGAGATATTACAGATAGAAATTTTATAAACAAGCTATTTGAACAAGAAAAATTTGATGTAGTAGTAAACTTTGCTGCAGAATCTCACGTAGATAATTCTATAAAAAATCCAGAAATCTTTTTAACAACCAATATCATTGGAACAGAAGTATTAATGGATGCATGCCTAAAATATGGAATCAAAAGATATCATCAGGTATCAACAGATGAAGTCTATGGAGATTTACCATTAGATAGACCAGACTTACTATTTACAGAAAATACACCAATCCACACATCAAGTCCTTATTCAACAAGTAAAGCAAGTGCTGACTTATTAGTTATGGCATACCATAGAACATATGGATTACCAGTAACGATTAGTCGTTGCTCTAACAACTACGGGCCATACCAATTCCCAGAAAAATTAATACCTGTAGTAATTTCTAAGGCTTTAAAGAATGAGAAAGTACCAGTATATGGAACAGGAGAAAACGTAAGAGACTGGATTCATGTCCATGATCATAATATTGGTGTAGATTTAATTGTAAGAGAAGGTAAGGTTGGAGAAGTCTATAATCTTGGAGGACACTCTGAAAGAAATAACTTAACTATTGTAAAAACAATTCTAAAACAACTAGGAAAAAGCGAAGACCTAATCGAGTTTGTCGCAGATAGAAAAGGTCATGACTTAAGATATGCGATAGACTCTAGCAAAGTAGAAAAAGAATTAGGATGGAGTAGAACTTATACTTTTGAAGAAGGAATAAAAGAAACAATCGACTGGTATGTAAATAACCAAGACTGGATAGAAAACATCCTATCTGGAGAATACAAGAATGCTTATAAAGACTAACTTGACATATATATGTCAAGTTTTTAATTGTCAATATTGCTTGCAAAAAGTACATAATTTAGTTATTATTAATATGGACTACCATCGATAGATTATGGAAAAACTATGAAAACAATAAAATTTATTATCTTGTTAACAGAAAAAATAAATATCATATAATGATTCGAATTTGTTTTACAATTTGTATTCATAAAATAGAATAAATCAACTGCTAAAAACAAAATTAGTAAATTTATTATTAAGTAAAAGTAAAAACTATAATGCTATCGTTAGTATTCTTATATAACATAAAAGGTATGAGTAAAAGTTAATTAGTATAATGAATTATCGCAACTTTATATAAAAAAGAGTAAATATACAAGGAGTAACCATACGGATGATAAGATAAATAAGGAATTTGTGATACTACCTATCAAAGAGAAAAATAACTAGTTCTTTTCTCTAAGTAGAATCGAAACTAGTATGGTAGAAAAAAAGATGTTAGATGGAAAAACGAAGTATTAGCAAATAAAAAAGATAATTAGCTTTTTCATTGATTTACTTCTTATATTATACATGATATAATTATAAACAGAAGTTTTATGAAAGAATAGGTGACATTTATGAGAAAAAATGATTTTGCTATTAAAATTGAAAATATGACAAAAACATTTAAACTTTTCTATGATAAGCCCAATACTTTAAAAGAAAGACTAGTGTTTTGGAATAAAAAAAAGGTGGATAAAAGAACAGTTTTAGATAATATTAATTTAGAAATAAAAAAAGGTGACACAGTTGCTTTAATTGGTACAAATGGTAGTGGTAAATCGACTCTTTTAAAATTGATGACAAAAATAATTTATCCTACATCAGGAAAAATTACTGTAAATGGCAAATTGACTTCTTTATTAGAACTAGGAGCAGGTTTCCATCCTGATTTTACAGGAAGAGAAAATATATATTTTAATGCATCCATTTTTGGCTTAACCGCAGCAGAAATTGATAAAAGAATAGATACAATTATAGAATTTTCCGAATTGGGTGATTATATAGATAGTCCAGTTAGAACATATTCATCAGGAATGTATATGCGCCTTGCTTTTTCTATAGCAATTAATGTTGATGCCGAAATTTTATTAATTGATGAAATATTGGCTGTAGGTGACCAACATTTTCAAGATAAATGTTATACTAAGTTAGAGCAATTAAAAAAAGAAAAGAAAACAATAGTAATTGTTAGTCATAGTTTGCCTTCTGTAAAAAAACTATGTGATAGATCAGTGTGGATTTATAATGGAAAAATAAAAATGGATGGAGAAACATCAAAAGTAATTGATGAATATTTAAAACAATGCGGGTAGGTGAATTTTATGTTAAAAAATCTATATCAATATCGACAATTATTAAAAAGTAATGTTCAAAAAGAAATTAGAGGTAAATATAAAGGATCATTCTTAGGAATACTTTGGTCTTTTATAAATCCATTATTACAAGTCTTAGTTTATGCATTGGTATTTCCTTTTATTATGAAGAATACACAAGAAAATTATGTGGTTTTCCTTATTGTTGGTATACTACCATGGACATGGTTTGTATCTTCAATTTCTCAGGGAACTTCGTGTATTTTAGCAAACGCAGGAATAATAAAAAAAGTATATTTTCCTAGAGAAATATTACCTATTTCGGTGGTAACTAGTGGATTAGTAAATTTTTTAATATCTTGCATTATAATAATAATCTTTTTACTATTCAGTGGAATTGGTTTTAGCATTAATTTAATATTTGTGCCTATAATTATAATTATACAATATATTATATCATTAGGTATTCTTTTAATAACAAGTGCAATAAATGTTTATGTTAGAGATGCCGAATACATAATAAATTTTTTAGTAAATATGCTATTTTACGCTACTCCTATATTATATTCTCCAGAGATTTTTGCTAATACACCTATTAATTTTATTTTTAAATTAAATCCTTTATCGGTAATAATTACTGCTTATCGAGATATTATTTTTTACAAAAACTTACCAAATTTTGTTTCGATAGCTTCTGTATTTATTTTTAGTTTACTAATTTTGATGATAGGAATATTAATATTTAGAAAACTTGAAAAAGGCTTTGCTGAGGAGGTGTAAAATGAATAAGTGTGATGTTATAATTCCTATATATAATGCTTATGAATGCTTAGGTCCTTGTATTGACTCTGTAATTGAAAATACAAATTTTGATGGTAATAATTTATATTTAATTAATGATAAAAGTAGTGATGATAGAGTATTGCCATTATTAAAAAAATATCAAAAGAAATATAATTTTATAAAAGTAATAGAAAATGAAAAAAACTTAGGTTTTGTTGGATCTGTTAATAAAGGAATGAAATTATCTAAAAATGATGTGATTTTGTTAAATAGTGATACAGAAGTAACAGCCAAATGGTTAGAAAAAATTATAGCGTGTGCTTATAGTGAAAAAAAAATTGCAACAGTCACACCACTATCAAATAATGCCACTTTAGTTTCTGTTCCTAATGGTCTAAACGCTAATGATTTGCCTCCAAATATGTCTTTAGATGAATATAGCAAATTAATTGAAATAAGCGCCTATAATAATAACTTTCAATTGCCTACCGCTCATGGTTTTTGTATGTTTATAAAAAGAGAAGTTTTAGATTTAGTTGGCTATTTTGATGAAAAAACTTTTGGCAAAGGTTATGGAGAAGAAAATGATTTTTCTTTTAGATGCTTAGACTATGGATATAAAAATATTTTATGCGATAATACAATAATTTATCATAAAGAAAAGCAATCTTTTTCAAGTAAAAGAGAAAACTTAATAAATGAAAACTTAAAGAAATTGCATAATCGATATCCCATTTATTCAAGAAGAATTGAATTATGGTGCGAAAATTTTCCGATTAAGATGATTTGCGAAAATATTGACTATCAAATAGAGCTTCATAATAGAAAGAATATTTTGCTTTTAATACATGATTGGAATGATATAAAAAATAACGTTGGTGGAACGAGTTTACATGTCTTAGATTTAGTTTGTTCTTTAAGAGAAAAATATAATTTTCATATTTTAGCACCAAATAATGGAATTTATAAGTTAACATCTTATTTTAAAGATAAAGTAAAGGTCTTAAAATTTCCTGCTATAGAAAACAATAATTTATATGGATATTATAATAAAGAATATAAAGATATGATTGAAAATATTATTATAGGATTTAGAATTGATTTTATTCATATCCATCATATGATTGGACATTTTTTCGATATCATTGATGTTGCTGATAAATATAAAATAAAAAAAATGATAACTCTTCATGATTTTTATGCCTTATGTCCAACTATTAATATGTTATATAAAATGGAAAGCTATTGTCTTAGGTTAAAAGAAAAAAATTGTAAAGAATGTTTAGTATACAAGACAGGCTTAAAAAATGACATTATACCATTTTGGAGAAAAAATTGGTCAAATTTTTTAAAAGACTTTGATAGGGTAATAGTTCCATCGTTAGATACTAAAAATGAGGTTAATAAAGTATATAGTGATGTTAATATTGATGTAATAGAACATGGTATTAATATTAATAAAAGTGATTATGTAAGCGATATTGACAATGCAAATATCTATAATGTTGCTTTTGTTGGAGTTATGGCAGCACATAAGGGTGGTAAAATTTTGGTTGAATTACTTAAGAAATCTAAAAATAAAAGGATAAAATTTCATCTATTTGGAACTACCGAATTTCCTTTTTTAGAAAAAAATAGAAGTAATTATACTTATCATGGCAAATATAAAAGAGAAGAATTATCAAACTTATTAAAAGAGAATAAAATAAACCTTGTGTGTTCATTTTCTATATGGGCAGAAACTTATTCGTATACGCTTACAGAAGAAATTGCAAGTGGAATACCTGTTTTAAGCTTTGATATAGGTGCAGTTTCCCAAAGAATAAAAAAATCTGGTTGTGGTTATATTATTAGTTTGGATAGCACCCCAGAACAAATATTAGAAAAGATTGATGATATTTTTAAAAATAAAAAAGAATACCATAAAGTTTTAGAAAATATCAAAAAATATGAGATTAAAACTGTTAAAGATATGTCTTTAGAATATGAAAAATATTATACTACAACAGATAGAATAAATTTAAATAAAGAGAATTCTACTTATTTGAAAAAGATTATTAAAGAAAATTATGAAGTAAAAGAATCTTTAAATAATGCTGAAACTACGTGGATTTTAAATTCACTAAAATGGAGGATAGTTTCTAAAATTAAAATTCCTAATATAATAAAAAAAATCGTAAAGAAAGTTGTAAGGTGATAGTGTGAAAATAGCAGGAGTAGTAGTATTATATAATCCAGATGATAATGTAAGAACAAATATTGATTCTTATATTAATGAATTAGATATACTTTATGTTGTTGATAATAGTCCGATACCGAATGATAATAATAAAAAAATTAAGGGTGAGAAAATTAAATATATTTCAAACAACGGAAATAAAGGAATTGCTAACGCCTTAAATGTAGGAGCTAATAACGCTTTAAAGGAAAATTGTGAATGGCTACTTACGATGGATCAAGATAGCACTTTTAAAGACAATTCTTTAAGTAAAATGAAAGAGCTTTTAAAAGAAATAAAAAGTAATAAATTCTTTTCTGAAATATTATCTATAGATTATAATAAATTAGGTATATTATCTACCCTGCAACGGACAGAATTTAATATCAATAACGAGTTAAAAGGAATATCATATCCTCTTGTAGTCATGACGTCTGGTAATTTAATTAATTTAAATGTTTATAAAGAAGTGGGGGGCTTTAAAGACTGGTTATTTATAGATGCAGTTGATTTTGATTATTGCCTAAATGTAAAAAAGCATAAATATGAGATAGTACAAATGAATAGTGCCGAATTAATACATCATTTGGGTAAGATAGAAAAACATATAGTGTTTGGTAAAAATATTTTTACTACTAATCATAGTGCTAATAGAAGATATTATATTACTAGAAATAGACATTACCTTTATGATTTATATCACGATGATTTCCCTGAATATTGTAATTTAGAATTAGGAAGAACAAGGAAAGAACTTGTGAAAATAGTACTTTTTGAAGACAATAAGATTGCCAAAATAAAAGCCATCTATAAGGGCTACAGAGATTATAAAAAAGGTATTAAAGGTGACGGTTATGAAAAAAGAAATACTAAGTAAGCTTGGAATAATGATATTATGTTCTCTCGGAGTATCTCTAATAATCGAAAAATTTATTTATCCAGAAGAACCTATAGAATGGTTTAGATATATAACTAATTTTGGCATATCTTTCATTTGTATAATATTATTTTATTTAATAAGTAAAATAATATATAAAAAAGATATCGATAGCAAATTGATTAAAAGATTTGATAATCTATCTATAAATAAAATATTTACATTTCTTGCTATTATTTTTGGGGTAACTTTTTCTATTTTATTTCCACTTGGTCAGATTCCAGATGAAATAACACACATTAATATGATTTATGAAGACAGAAACCTGGATATAGAATTTTCAGATATAGATGATAATTATACAGGCTATAAAAACCTAAATAAGAAGAACAAGAAGATTGATACAAGCAATTATTTTGATTTATCAAAACGAATCGATACAGATTTGAAATTAACTATTCCCAATTTAAAAATAATAAGACATTTTCCGCAATATATTGGTACTTTGATAGGAGAAGCATTAAGCTTACCAATGTTTATATACTTAACGTTATGTGAATTGTTAGCTTTGTCATTTTATATTGTTATATGTAATATGGCTCTAAAAAAAATGCCATTTAAAAAAAATCTAATGATGCTAATTATGTTATTGCCAATTTGTATACAGCAAATGGCATCATTTTCATATGATGTAGTTTTAAATAGTTTTAGTTTCTTATTTATTGCATATATACTTAATTTAAAATTTATCAAAGATAAAATTAAATTTAGTGATATTATTAAATTAATAATCTTTCTTCTGATTATTGCAATTTGTAAACTACCATATATAATTTTAGGTTTATTGATTTTCATTTTACCTGCTAACAAATTCGAATTTAAATTAAAAAGTAAAGTCATCACTTACGAGTATATAAAAGAAAAGATAAAAAAACATAAATATATATATCTAACAATACTTGTTATAGCATTAGTTTTTGCTTGCATAGTAGCCTATAAAATACTAGCAAAAATATATATAGGAAAAATACTTTTAGCATCAATATTTAATATTATAGATACACTATCTCTATTTAAACGCTCTATAGATATGTTCTTAACTTATTATTTAGAAACTATTGTAGGAAATCTGGGTATATTTAATGTTGATACATCATTAATTTTTGAAGTATTTGTATATATATCATTACTTTTAGTGACATTCTTTAATTTTAAAATAGTAAAAGGGAAACTCAAAGCAAACAAAATAAATTTTACTAAAAAGGATATTATTATTATTTATATAACAGTCATCTTATTGATCTATATCATTATATTATCAATGTTCGAATGGACTTTATACTGTACTAAAATCCCGGGATATAAAACTTTTAATATCTCAGAAATAGGAGATTATATAACAAAATTACCTTATATAGGTGGTGTTCAAGGAAGATATTTTATTCCGGTGTTGCCATTAATTCTCTTACCATTAAACTCTGTAAAAATTACAAATAAATTAGTAAAAATTAATCCTATTGTATATCAAATTATTTACTACATAATAGTATTTGTTTATTTGGTTATAATTTTATTAAATCGTTATTGGATATAAAATATTTTAATATAAAAATTATTTATAAGGAAAGTTCAAAAATTGTAAGAATAGTTAGATTTAGTTCAAGTTTTAGATACATAAAACATTATATTGAAATTAGTTTATGATATTTATCAATTGAAAAAATGCGAAAATAAAAAATAGCTAAAAGCTAAATTTACTTAAACAAAATAATAAAAATTGTGATGATATCTATGATAAATATATTCCAAAAACAATTTTCGATGATATAGAAATTAAACTTTAAAAAAATTAAAAGTGATAATAACTAAAGAAAGAAACGAATATCAAATAATACCTATTGTACTTCAAACTTATATAATAATAAAAAATAAACCTTGGATTCAAGGCCGTGAGGCTTAAGCATAAGTAAGCATGAGTTCGAGTTGTAATGTTTAGGCATGAAATTATTGAGCATCGTGATAGAATAAATAAGCAGTTTGAAAGAACAATTATTAAAGCAAAAGTATGAGTGTACAAAGACTTGATTAACCAAAGAAACTCAAAAGATGTATAAGTAGGCAGACTAACTTATAGTAATGAAGAAGCAAGTGATGACCGGAGAGTAGGGTTAGCATATAGCGTGATTTATATATAAAACAACATTTATATGCCTGATATATTAATAAATGGAAAATAAATAGATATAAAATAGATACAAAGTGAATGTTCTATATGAAAATTCGTATTCCTTAGTAAGGATGTACGGTTTTGTGAGGGGAAATGAGACAACCTCTCACTAAGAGAGAAAGAGAGGTGTTGTCGAGCCTTGTCTACTCGACATTACAATGAAGATATTACTAATTATACCAGCATATAACGAGGAAGAAAATATATTAAAAACCTATCAAAAAGTAATAGACTATAATAAAAAAGAAAATACACATTATGATGTAATTGTAATCAATGACTGCTCGAAAGATGAAACCAGTAAGATATGTCATGATAATAACATTCCAGTAATAGATCTAATACATAATCTAGGAATTGGTGGAGCAGTACAAACTGGTTATAAATATGCTTATGAAAATAATTATGATATTGCTGTTCAATTTGATGGAGACGGACAACATGATGTAAGATATGTAGAAAAAATTATTAAACCAATCATAGATAAAGAAGCAGACTTAGTAATCGGTTCTAGATTTGTAGAAGATATCAAAACATTTAAATCAACATTTGCAAGAAGAGTAGGAATTAAAATTATCTCTTGCTTCATGAAGTTTGCAACACATAAAAAAATACATGATACAACATCAGGTTTTAGAGCTTGTTCCAAAGAATTAATTTATGACTTTTCACTATCTTATCCTAGTGAATATCCAGAACCAGTTACAACAGCAGAAGTATTAAAAAAGAAATATAAAGTAAAAGAAGTTGCAGTAGAGATGAATGAAAGAGAAGCAGGAGTATCCTCCATTAGAGCATGGAAAAATATCTACTATATGCTAAACGTATGCCTAGCTTTATTAGCAGTAAAAATAAGGAGGTATAAAAGATGTCAGTAAGTTTATCAATTACCTTAATTGGCGTAGGATTTTTTTTAATGTTACTAACAACTTATGTATTAAAAAAAGGAAGAATTCCAGAGAAATATTCTCTTCTTTGGTATGCCTTTTCTCTAATCATCCTCCTAGTAGCAATATTTCCTAATTTATTTTCCTATATTTCAGATGGACTAGGATTTCAAGTAATGTCTAACTTAATTACAGCTATTATTCTTGGAACGTTAATTATATTAACAATGGCTTTAACTATAATGATTGCTGGTCAAAAGAAAAAAACTACCTTACTAATCCAAGAACTTTCTTTGTTAAAAAGTAAAATAAAAGAGTTGGAGGAAAAAGAAAATGATAAGTAAACATATGATAGGAAGACTAGGAAATCAAATGTTTCAATATGCAACAATTCGTGCTTTTCAAGAAAAATATCGTAAAAACGATGAGATTTTATTAGACTTTAGTGAAGTTTATCAAAGAGCAAACGAAGGATATAGTGAAGAATTAAGAAATTTTAATGTAAAATCATTTAAAATAGGTAAAATGAAATTAAGTTTTCCACAAAAAATGGCAAATCTAAAACTAAATATGATAAAGTTTTATTATTTAAAAAAAGATCCAAAAAACTATGCAAAAAAAATGTATGAAGTAGAAAAAAAATTACAACCTAAAATGAATAAAAAAGGATTATATAGTTTTAGACTAGGTTATTATGATTTTAAGGATTGTAATTGCGAAAATTGTTGCTTTTTCGGGACCTTTGAATCAGCAAAATACTTTGATGATATAAAAGATATTTTAATGGAAGAGTTTACTCCAAAATATGGAATACTAGAGCACAACAAAGAGTTATATAAAGAAATAGAAAAAACAGAGTCAGTGTGTGTAACAATTAGAAGAGGAGATTTTGTGTCTGTACCAGAAAATAGAAAAAACTTATACGTATGTACACCAGAATACTTTGAAAATGCTATTAAATTAATGCAAAAAAAAGTACCAAAAGCAAAGTTTTTCGTATTCTCAGATGATGTAGAATGGTGCAAAAATAATATGAATTTTCCAAAGGGAACAATGTATGAATCAGGAACAGATCCAGTCTGGGAAAAGTTAAGATTAATGTATTCATGTAAACACTACATTATCTCAAACAGTACTTTTAGTTATTGGGCACAGTATTTATCAAGAAATGATAAAAAAACAGTAATTGCTCCAAAAAGATGGGGAAATAATTTATATAAAAATGATGATGAATTAATCGACATCTATCAAGATGATTGGACACTAATCGATAATTAAGAAAGGTAAAGTATGAAAAATAGTAAAAAAGTATCTATCATTGTTCCAGTATACAATGCAGAAAAGTTCATTGATAAATGTATCCAAAGCTTAATAAATCAAACATATCAAAATATAGAAATAATATTGTCAAATGATGGTAGCAAAGATAACTCTCTAAAAAAGATAAAAGATTGGGAAAAAAAGTATCCAGATAAAATAAAATGTGAATCTCACAAAAATCAAGGAGTAGGAATGACTAGAAACAAAGGAATAGCTCTAGCAACAGGAGACTATTTGACATTTGTTGACTCTGATGATTATCTAGATGATAATTTTATAGAAACTTTAGTGAATAATATAGATGATTGTGATATTATTGTAAGTGGCTACAAAAGAGTAACAGAAGATGGAAAATTACTATTTGAAAGATTAATTGGAAAAACTTCCTGGGCACCATATCGCCAATTAGTAATCTGGGCAAAATTATATAAAACAGAATTAATAAAGAACAACAATATTAGTTTTAATAAATTAAAGACAGCAGAAGATGTTGTGTTTTCTATGACCACATATTCAAAGACAAAAAAAATTAAAACAATAAAATATGCTGGTTACAATAATGTAGAAAATTTTTCATCATTAACGCATGATGATAAAGTAAGAGCAGAAAATAATGTTGTTGAAATATTAACACTGGTTAGTAAACCAATAAATCAAGATAAAAATTACAAAGAACAAAACAAGAAGTTATTAAACTACTTATATCTAAAGTTCGTAGCAGCTTATTTAATAGATAAAGCCAAAGTATTAAATAAAAAAGAATTACAAGCATATAACAAAGAAGTAATGAGCTTCTTAGATAATAAATATAAAGAAAACAATTGGAAAATTTCTTTTTGTTACCAAAAAGATGAACCATTCTTTGTAAATATCTCAATAAATATAATAGTTCTATGTAAAAAAATAAGAATAACAAACATGTTGATTTGGTTTTTAAATAAAGTTTATTATAAAGGAAAAAAGAAGTGATAAGATGGAAAAAGTAACAATCATAATACCAGTTTATAATGCAGAAAAAACAGTTTCTAAATGTATAGACAGTATATTAAATCAAACAAATAAAAACTATCAAGTATTATTAATCAATGATGGTAGCAAAGATAACTCTTTAAAAGTAATAAAAGAATATGAAAAAAACTATCCTGAACATATAAAAGTAATATCTAAGGAAAATGAAGGTGTTGTCGCAACAAGAAATTTAGGAATTGAATTATGTAATACAAAATATATCATGTTTATAGACAATGATGATTATATTGATAAAGATTATGTAGATAAATTTCTATCGGCTATAGTTGAAAGAAAAGATAAAATGGTGTTAGGTGGATATAGAAGAACTACCAAAGACAAAATACTTTGCGAAGTAACTCCTAAAAATGATTTATGGTCTAAATACCGAATTATTACGCCCTGGGCAAGAATCTATGATTGTGAATTTTTAAAAAGAGAAAAAATCAAGTATAAGCCAATTAGTATAGGGGAAGATATTTATTTCAATATGTCATTATATGCTAAAACAGATAATATTTCATCAATCCCTTATATAGGATATAACTGGTTTTATAATACCGAAAGTGTATCTAACACTACTCATAAAGGATTAAACAAGGTAGTAAGTTTAATTGAGTTGTTAAACGAAGTAAAAAAAATAAATAAAAAAAAGAATGGAGACCCATTTATACAATATTTCTATTATAAACAAGTCGTATGGTATCTATTATATTCTGGTAGAAAAGCCACCAAAGAAGAATTTTTACAAGAATATCAAAATCTAAATAACTGGCTAAAAGAAAATAATATTAAATTACGTCTACCATTTACATCAAGAAAAATAAAAAGTGAGACAATAAAAACTAAGTTAATTATTTCCATTTTCCATTGGATAGAAAAACTACATTTAATGAAATTATTTGCTAGTGTATATTGTAGAGGTGATAAGAATGTCTAAAGAATTACATACCTTTGTTGTTTTAGCCTATAAAGAATCTAGTTTATTAGAAGAATGTATTAAATCAGTACTAAATCAAACAACAAAAACGAATGTTGTAATCGCAACATCAACACCTAATGATTTTATCGCAAAACTAGCAAAAAAATACAACTTAGAAATAAAAGTTAATAAAGGAAAAAAAGGTATTGGTTATGACTTTGATTTTGCCAGTAATTGCGTAAACTCAGAACTAGTAACAATAGCACATCAAGATGATATTTATGATAAAACTTACGCAGAAGAAGTAATAAAATACTACAAGAAATATCCAAAGGCAACCATTATTTTTACAGATTATTATGAAATTAGAAATAATGAAAAAGTGATGACAAATACCAATCTAAAAATAAAAAGAATCTTATTAGTTCCCTTAAGACTAAAGTTTTTTTGTAATAGAAACTTTATAAAAAGGTGTGCTTTAAGACTAGGAAATGCTATCTGTTGTCCAGCTGTAACTTTCGTAACAAGCAATACTCCAAAAGAAAAATTTGCTTGCGACTTAAAATGTAATATTGACTGGTATTGCTGGGAAAAACTTTCAAAGAAAAAAGGGTACTTTATTTTTATACCAAAAAAACTCATGGGACACAGAATCCATGAAGAATCAACAACAACAGAAATTATAGGAGAAAGAATTCGAACCAAAGAAGATTATTTAATGTTATGTAAATTTTGGCCAAAAAAAATAGCCAAATTCATCAATAAATTCTATGTAAAAGCAGAAAACAGTAATAAAAGCGAGTAGGTGGTGATATCTTGCGTACAAAAAATAGTATTTATAACGTATTTTCTAATTTATTTATCGTATTATTTCAAACAATCATGCTATTTGTAGTTAGAACTTTCTTTATAAAAATATTAGGAGAAGAAAACTTAGGTTTAAGTGGACTATTTACTAATATTTTAAATATCTTATCCGTAACAGAACTAGGTATTGGAACAATTATAAGTTTTAGTCTATATAAACCACTCAGCGAAAAAGATACAAAAAAAATAAATGCTTTAATGAATTTTTATAAGAAGTTCTATTATCTAGCAGGAATCATAATTACTGTTCTAGGAATATTAATTATTCCATTTTTACCACTATTTATAAAAAATTATAGTGGAGATAATGTATATATAATATACTTGCTATATCTAATAAATACAGCGTTTATTTACTTTGTTGCCTATAAAGAAATATTAATACTATCAGACCAAAAAAATTATAAACTAACAAATATTAACTTTTTCTTTATGTTAGCAATGTATTTATTACAAATCTTTGTATTAGTAAAATTTAAAAGTTTTGTACTATATCTAGTAGTACAATTCATAATCACTCTACTACAAAAAATATTTATCAATATATATATCACAAAATCTTATCCAAAAGTAGATTTTAAATCAAAAAATAAATTAGATAAAAAAACATTGAAAGAAATAAAAGATAACTTAAAATGTCTATTCTTTAATAAAGTAGGAGAATTACTCATTTTTTGTACAGATAATCTTCTAATATCTTCACTAGTAAATTTAGTATCTGTAGGAATTTATTCCAACTATTCCTCAATTATTACCATTACTAGAACCTTAATAAATAGCATCTACACAGCAGTAACGGCTAGTTTTGGAGATTTTGCTTTAAAAGCCGATGGAGAAAGTAAGAAAGTAATTTTTGAAATTATGGATTTTGTACGTTTTCTATTATATGGGATTTGTACAATAGGATTTTTCTTATTAATTAACTATTTTATTACCTTATGGATAGGTAAAGATTATGTATTTAATGCAGTAATTACTTTTATTATTTGTTTAAACTTCTATCTCATGGGAACCCAGGTATCCCTAGATGTGATAAAACAAGCAATCGGATTTTTCAAAAAGGACCGTTTTATTACTTTAATACAAGCAGTATTTAATTTAGTACTATCTATTATCTTAGGATTAAAGTATGGAATTATTGGAATATTAATCGCGACATCAATCAGTTATATTATTTTACCATGCTGGAATAAACCATATTTAATTTATAAATATATCTTTAATTCCTCTGTAAAAAAATATTATGTAAGAGAGTTATTGAATATTATTGTTTTAGTAATAATAGGTGTCATATCTTATTATGCAATAGGAATGATAAATATTCCAATTTCTATTATAGGATTCATTGTAGATATCATTATCGTAATCTTAATATTTACAATAATAATATCTATCTTCTATTTCAAAACAAAAGAGTATAAGTTTTTATTGAATTTTGTCATAGAAAGAGTAAAAGGAATAATGAATAGAAAGGGGGCACCTGCAAATGAATAAAAAAAGATTCTATTATATATTATTAGTAATATTGTCTTGCTTTCTAATAACAAATGTAAAAGCTTTTGAATTAGAATTGGACGGGCTACAGAGAAATCAACCTACACAAAAAGGAATAGGACTAACACCAGTGATTAAGTATCAAGCACATGTTTCAGGGATAGGTTGGCAAAATTATGTGGATACAGGAGAAGTAGCAGGAACTACAGGTCAAGGAAGAGCCTTAGAAGCATTAAAAATCAATGTAGAAAACTTAGGTGGAATCTCTGGAAGTATTGAATATCAAGCACACATTTCAGGGATAGGTTGGCAGAATTATGTAGGAACAAATGAAACTGCAGGAACCACAGGTCAGGGAAGGGCCTTAGAAGCTATAAAAGTCAGGTTAACAGGAGAACTAGCTACCAAGTATGATATATATTACCATGTATATGTAGAAAATGTCGGCTGGCTAGATTGGGCAACCAATGATCAAATTGCTGGAAGTGTAGGATATGGAAATTCTCTAAAAGCAATAGAAATAAAATTAGTAGAAAAAGGACAACCGGCACCAGGAGATACTGAGAAACCAAATATGATAAAACCAATTACAATTAGGTATCAAGCACATGTTTCGGGAATAGGTTGGCAAGACTATATGGAAAATGGAGACCTAGCTGGTTCGAGTAATTACACAAATTCTTTAGAAGCATTGAAGATGCAAATAGCGTGTCAAGGAGATATCACAGGAAGCGTCGAATATCAAGCACACATTTCAGGAATAGGTTGGCAGAATTATGTAGGAACAAATGAAACTGCAGGAACCACAGGTCAGGGAAGGGCCTTAGAAGCTATAAA
>CALVYD010000025.1 GCA_944371995.1 uncultured Bacilli bacterium | reverse complement strand
ATGTTACTATTAAATCAATAAAATAACTTACATTTAGGTAATTAGATGTGCGGACACTTATTATTTCCATTTATAAAGCATACTTTGGTATGTTTTTTTCTTTATCTATTATGATAATTCTGGTATAGTTAGATAAAGGGATAATAGTTCTCAGATATAGAAATGAAAATTAAAAATGCTATTTTGATATTTTGTGAAGAAAGATTAAAGATGGTAAAGAGTTCTATTTATTATTTAAGAATTTAATTTATTTAATTTTTACCTTTATCTGATATTTGTTAATTTTTTATGTAATGAGAAACAGGAAGTGTTAAGTGTTTCTAATCTTTAGTGTTAGAAGGGTGTTTTATGAGATGTTTTGATTATTTACGTGATCGCACTATGACGGGCGATTTATTGAGAATTGTTAGAGAGTTTCGTAGTATTATGCAAGAATATGATTATGGTCAATTTTTAGATAATGAACGAAAAGATATTGAAATGTTTAATTTTAATGTTACTTCTTTTCTTGATGAGTTTGACCTTCCTTTTCCTAATGATATATCTAGTAAAATTAATGAGGAGTTATTAGCACCTGAAGTTGTTAATAAGTTAGAGGCTCCTTATTATCATTATCCTCATGATGCTTCTTCTCTGGGATGTAGAGTAGAAATGCTAGCTAATCAATTATTTCAATTTGAAGATGTTGTTTCTAATTATGTAGCTAGAATTTGGAGGGATGATGTAGGTAGTTTTTCTTCTTTTGAAAATGGTAAGAATTTTTCTTTTGTTGCGACTGCAACTGATAATCCAGAACAGTTTCCTGGAGGTCCTTATTACAGAAAGAATGGTCATACTTATACTTCTGCTACCTTATTTACGAATCAAATGATGGATAGTTTTATGGATAAGAAATTGTTGTTAGTAACAGAGGTTTCTTCTTCTAATTTGTTAGGTATGAGTGAGGTTGATATCGCAACTAGAGAAGAAATGTATCCCGGGCTAAAGACTATTGGAAAGACAGATAATGGTTATTATATTGATGCAGGTTATTCTTTTTCAGGAAATGTTTGTACTAAGTTATTAACACCGGATTTATTAGAAAAAAGAAGACTTACGTTGAATGCAGAACAGGGAAGTTCTGTTAATGAGGTTATCTTAGATAAAGAAAAGACAAACTATACAGGTATGGTTTTATTGAGTGACGGATGTGACTGTTTGATTGATGAGTATTTAAGTGCTGTTCAAGCAAGGTGTTCCATGGGACTTGAATTTAAGTGCCTTAATAAGGAATTATACTGTGAAGCTGGTATTATTATGCCTGAGAGACTAGAAGAACTTAGTAATTCTATTGATTTATCTATAGAGTTTTGTCAAAATAACTATGGAGTAGAACAAACTAAAGAGATATTAGATGGTTATGTTCAAGAGGTTGTGTTACCAATGCATTATTCTAGTGAAGTAGTAGAGTTATATCAGTCTAAAGTAGAAAATTATAGTAATCGAATAGAAAATTCACAATTTCATGGTTAAATAGTAATGTGTATGTGATTTTGGAGTGATGTAGTATGTTAAAAAAGATAAAAGAAGTTCCTGTTATTAAAAAAGGGAATCCTTTTGAGATACATCTTAATTCTGATTTAGAAAGTAAAGTAGAAAAAAATTGGGAAGAGTTTCTCGAAAAACATGAGGGATACTGGGATGGAGAGTTACTATCTGTTACTCATTTTGATGTTTCTGCCAATATACTTGAAATAGGTAAAGCTAGATATTCCTGGTTAATTTATTCAAAAAATCATAATGATTTAGATATTAGAAGTTTATTTGTTGCTATTTTGTTTCAAACATTAGATGATAAGTATGTAGTTATTAAAAATAACCATGACAAAGTTAATATTATTGGTGGTATGGTTGAAGAGAAGGATTTAAGTAGTGATGAGTTTCATCCTGATTTTTGTTTACAAAGAGAATTATTGGAAGAGTTAAATTTAGATTTATATAATAGACAACATGTATGTAGCTATCAAATGAAGTATTTTAAAACTCCTAATCCGGGTAGAAATTATGGAATTATCTATACTGGAGTGTTAAATTTTAGCTCTAGTGAACTTTTAAAGTATTTTGTAGATAATAAGAGTAAGCTAGATCATGAAGTATCAAAGTTATTGTTACTTGATAAAGAAGAAGTAGAAGGTTTAAATATGAATGATAATGATATCTCTTATTTAAAAGAATTGGTAGATTTTGAAACTAGTGAATAAAGTGATTTTTTATTAAAGATGAATTTTTATTTATAGTGAAGGGATATGGTAGTATGGTAAAGAGAAGATTGGCCAATGAAGTAAAAATATATAATCTAGATGCAATTATAGCTGTTGGTTATCGGGTAAACTCTAAGAAAGCGACTGAATTTAGAACAAGGGCTACTAAGTGGAAAAATTATATGGATATTAGAACTAAATTTATAAAAGATTTTCCTATTCCAAAAGGAAATAAAGATATTCCATATATTATATTGTTTGATGGTTATACTGGTATGGGTAAAAGTACTGTGGCTAAAGTAATTGCTAAAAAAGATAATTCTGTAATATTAAATAATGATTTAGTTAGAGATTGGCTAAATGATTATAATGATTCTACTAATTTAAAAAGTGATTTGCAGAAATATCGTTTAGAATTATTATTAAAAAATAGTAATAGCTGTATTTGTGATAGTTGTTTTTGTCATAATTGGAAAGAAAAAATAAAGTATTATAATAAATTAGGATATAAGTATTATATAATTAGATTAGAGTGTGATGAATCGATTATTAAAGAGAGATTATTATCCCGAGTAAAGGATGGCACAAATTATTCTATTGCGAATTTTAATGATTATCTATGGATGAAGGAAAATGTTCCACGTGTAGATGATAACTTAGTAGATTATACTATTAATACTGAAACAAATATTGAAGAACAAGTGGATGATTTTATAAATCAATATAATTTAAATTGAGGAAGTAATAAAAAGGAATGAAAAAAATAAATAGCAACTGGTTGATACCGCAAGGTGAAACTTACTAAATTTTATTGTAATCTTATAAAGAAAGGAATGAATTTATGTTGGAAGAAAACTTTAAGCAAATTATTAATATTATAAAATCAGATATAAAAGCTACAGGGTTAAAAACTGCAATACAAGTAAATCATAATTTAATTGAATTATATTTTAGACTTGGTAAAATTTTGTATGGATAATTATGAATATGGTAATAAATTTATCGATGAAGTAGCCAGAGAATTAAAATTAGAATATCCAAATGCTACTGGTTATTCTGTAAGAAACTTAAAATATATGAAAAAATTTTATACGGAATATAAAGATGATAAAGTTATGCAACAACTTGTTGCACAAGTTCCATGGGGACATAATGTGGTTTTAATGGATAAAGTAAAAGATAAAGAAATCAGAAAGATTTATTTACAAGGTATAATAGAAAATGGTTGGGGAAGATCAATGCTTGTTCATCAAATTGAATTGAATTATCATCTGAGAATTGGTACAAGCGATAATAATTTTGTAATAACTTTACCTAAAGATAATTCTGATTTGGCAAATTATATTATAAAAGACCCATATATTTTTGATTTTATATCTTTAAAAAATGATTATAAAGAACAAGAACTAGAAAATGAACTATTAATTAAAATAAAAAATTTATTAGTCGAACTAGGAAAAGGATTTAGTTTTGTTGGCAATCAGTATAAAATTTCAATGGAAGATAGAGATTACTATATTGATTTATTGTTTTATCATTTAGAATTAAGATGCTATATTGTTGTTGAACTAAAAACTACTTCATTTAAACCCGAATATATTGGTCAATTAGGATTTTATGTAACTGCAATAGATGAAACGTTAAAAAAAGAAATTGATAATCCAACGATTGGTTTACTACTTTGCAAAGAAAAAAACAAATTAAGTGTAGAATGGTCACTTAAAGGAACAAATCTTCCAATTGGAGTATCTTCTTATAAGCTAAAGGAATATATAACAAGAGATATATTAGATAAATTGCCAACAGAAGAAGAAATTAATCTTCATATAGATATAGAAAGTGGTGATAAAAATGAATAATAGTCCGATTCAATGCTTGATACCGATTTATTTAATTTTTCTGAAAAAAATGCATTACTTTTATTAGCAAACTTAAGAATAAATAATTTAACGCTTAATTAGTAGGAGGAATAAAATGATAGAACAAGTATCTAAAATTTTAAATTCGAAAGGATATTCTAACGAATTAATAGAGTTTGCAATAAAACTTTTACCAGAAATGGTTAAACTTTTTGGCAAAGAAAAAACAATAATTTTTCTTAGAGAGTACACATTAATTCCTAGAGATAGAATTGGACAAAATAGTGGAGCAACATATAAGAAAGATAAGAAGATAGAATATGACTGGAGCTCTAAAAACCTTCATGAAGCATTAACACTTTTTATTCATGAAGCAGCACATGCAATAGGTTCTCTTGAAACTGATAAAGATAGTTTTTTGATGGAAGGATTTGAATATAGAGAGGCATTTTTAAATAAATTTGAGGAAGCAGTTGTTAGCGAAAGACAAAATGAAATAGAATATGGTGAATTAAATTATACTTATGTTGAAATAAACAATTATGAAAATGGCGAAGAAGTTCATCAAAATGATTTTAAAACTCAACCAACGCAAAAGTATGCAATTAATAATGTGTTCTATAAAAATATTCAAATATTGTTGGGAAACAATAGGAATTTAATAAATAAAATGATGTTTGCAGATAGTTTGGAAGAAAAAAATAAAATATGTAATAACATTATTGAATTGTTAAAAGATTGTCTCTCTGAAGATGCATTTTTAAAATTAAAAGATTGTATAAATGTATTCGTTTTAAATTATTCTTATCATGGAAATAAAGTAACTTTGTTTGAGTATATAAAAAGAAATGAAAATTTTAATGATTCAATGACAAGAGAAAAATATAAAGAATTATTAGTAAAGCATTTTCCAAAGAATATTAAGTATTGTATGGATAGAAATTTGATGGATAAAAATATTTTTAGTGCTGTTGATGATTTATGTGAATTAACAATTGATGTTCTTTATAATAGACTATCAGATGCTGAATATGATACATTTTCTTCTATAAAAGAATCATGCGGATACTTTTCAAAAATTTATAATAATAGTGAAAGATTATCTGTTAAAACAATCAAATTAAAAAATTCTTTAATTGATAAAATGAAAATGTTAATACCCTCATTAATTCTTAAATTTAATAATGTAGGCTTTGCTGATGAAGAAATATTTGAAATTTTAACAAAAATTATATCTAGATCTGATTTTAAAGAAGTTGATTTAGCAAATATACAAATCAATAATAATGGTATAATTAGTGTGAATGTTTCAGATAGTCAGCAATATTTAATACAAAAAAATCCTATTTATCCGGAAGGTACAGTTCAATTTGATGATGTTGTTATAGGAGATGTGCAACCAATTAAATATGAAATTATTTTAAAGGAAAACAATCAAAAACATGCTGAAAAGGATGAAAATAATTATTCAAAAAAGTCTTAAGAGGAAGTGATTGTAATGGGAAATGAAGAAAAGGGCTTCCAAAAAAATAGTATCAACTGGGTGAGACACATTTATGCCAAACCATCTCTAAATCCATATAAAATAAGGGAATTAGAAAAAAGAGTTTTTACACATTTTTGATAATTGATTAAAAAAAGTGCAGAACAATCTACTAGTAAAAAAATATTAGTAATATAAGATGATGAGGTTATTCGACAATTTGTTGCACAAATTCTGCGAGAATATAATGTGGTACTAATGGCAAAAAATAAAGATAAGTTTTGATAATGAAAATTAATAATCTTTGTTTATTTAAGTTAACTAAGACTTTTATTTAGAAAGAAGGTGTAATTTATGAGTGGAAAAATAAGAAATGATAATGACTCATTACAAACGACAACACATGATTTTTTAATATATAAAGATGGAAATGATAATGTTAAAATTAGTGTAATGTTAATTAATAATGATTTGTGGCTAACGCAAAGCTTGATTGCAGAATTGTTTGATACTGCTAGAAGTACAATCACAGACCATATAAATAATATTTTAAAAGAAGGCGAACTTAAGGAAGAGACTTCCGTCGGAATTTCCGACATAAGTTCTGGTGGAAGAAAACCTAAAATATATAATTTAGACATGATTATTGCTGTTGGTTATCGGGTTAATTCAAAGAAGGCAACAAATTTTAGAATTTGGGCTACAAAAGTTTTAAAAGAATATATGATTAAAGGTTTTGCTATGGATGATGAAAGATTAAAAAATCCAAATTATATATTTGGTGAAGATTATTTTGAGGAAATGTTAGAGCGTATTAGAAATATTCGTTCTAGTGAAAGAAGATTTTATCAAAAAATCACTGATATATATTCTTCATGTAGTGTTGATTATGACAAAGATTCCGAAATAACAAAAGAATTTTTTAAAACTGTACAGAACAAGTTGCATTATGCAATAACTGGTCAAACAGCAGCTGAAATTATATATAATAAAGTTGATTCTAATAAAGAACATATGGGTTTAACTAACTGGAAAAATTCACCTAATGGTCCAATATATAGATATGATGTTGATATTGCAAAAAACTATTTAAATGAAAAAGAACTAAAGGATTTAAATAGAATTGTTACCATGTATTTAGATTATGCTGAATTACAAGCTGAAAATCATAATGCAATGACTATGAAAGATTGGGTAGAAAAATTAAATGCATTTTTACAATTTAACGGAAAAGAAATCCTCCATAATGCCGAGAAAATATCTGCTAAGGTTGCACAAGAATTAGCATATAGAGAATATGATAAATTTAAAGTAAAACAAGATAAGTTATACAAATCTGATTTTGATAATTTTCTGAATGAAACAAAAATGATAGAAGATAATGGTGATAAAAAGTGAATAAATTAAATGAATATTTAGAGCAAGATATATGGAATCCTAACTATTTATTTCATGGAAGTCCTTATGAAATTGATATTTTAGAACCAAGAAAATCTACTGATGTACAAAATAAGGAAAATGAAGATAATGCTATCTTCCTTACAAGTTGGTTTATTAATGCTACAGCTTATGCCTTTAGAAATAAATTAAAGGAAATTAATGAACATTATGATTTTCAGATGAATAATAATGGTGAGTTGCCAGCAATGAATTTTCAAGTTGAAAATTTACCAGATGATTTGTATGGATACATATATGTTTTTTATAAAACAGATGATATGATAAAAGATAATCACAAATATACAACGCAATATAGATGTTATCATGAATTATGTCCAATCGATGTTGTAAAAGTCTATTATAAAGATTTTGCAGATTATTTTAGTAGAGAATCATTAAAAAAATCCGAGTAGAAGGAAGTGATTATATGGCAAATGAAGAAAAAGGTTTCCAAAAAAGCAGTATTAATTGGGCGAGACACTTTTATGCCAAACTATCTCTAAACCATTATAAAATAAAGGAATTAGAAAAATGAGTTTTTACACCTTTTTATATTTTCATATGTTTAAGGAGGTATGAATGAGATATGAAGGATAAACAAAATAATATTATGATTTATGAAGATAAAGACGGAGCTACTAAAGTTAGTGTTAAATTTATTGATGAAGATATTTGGTTAACTCAAAATCAAATTGCAGAGATATACAAAACAACACAAGAAAATATATCTATGCATATAGCTAATATTTATAAAGATGTAGAATTAAAAAAAGATTCAACTAATAAGAAATTCTTATTAGTTCAAAAAGAGGGTAATAGAAATGTTAAAAGAAATATAGATCACTATAATTTAGATATGATAATTGCTTTGGGTTATCGTGTTCAATCTGAAGTTGCAGTTAGGTTTAGAATATGGGCAACAAAGAGATTACATGAGTATATTCAAAAGGGTTTTGCCCTTGATGATGATAGATTAAAAAATAATGGCAATAGATATTTTAGAGAATTATTACAAAGAATTAGAGATATTCGTTCTAGTGAAAGAAACTTTTATCAACAGGTAACAGATATTTATGCGACTTCTATAGATTATGATCCAAGAAGTGATATAACCAAAAAGTTCTTTGCTACAGTTCAAAATAAATTACACTATGCAGTTCATGAACATACTGCAGCAGAACTTATTCATGAAAGGGTAGACAATGAAAAACCATATGTTGGTATGACTAATTTTAAAGGAGATTATGTAACAATAGATGATGTTAAAATCGCTAAAAATTATTTATCTGAAATAGAACTTCAAAGATTGAACTTACTAGTATCACAATTTTTGGATTATGCAGAGCTACAAGCTTTAGAACAAAGACCGATGAAAATGCATGATTGGGTAGATGAGCTAGACAACCAAATTTTGCTTAATAGAAGGAAAGTTTTGGAAGGTAAGGGAAAAATATCTCATGAAGAAGCAATAAAAAAAGCAGAAAAAGAATTTGCTCTATATAGAGAAAGAGAAATGAGAGAGTTACAAAGTGATTTTGATTTAATGATGAAGTCTTTACCAAATAGCAATGAAGTTTCATAAAATTTAATCAGCATGCTGACTAAATTATATTTAATTTGATAAAATGAATGTAATATGAAGAAGTGATTAGATTGTTGAGGTTAATAGGCCAATCTGTAATTAAAGTTAAAATTAATAAATTTAATGAGTTTAATCATTTTGTTGGTTTCAACAAAATGATAGAATTAGGTAAAACTGCAAAAAGGAAAATTCTCGACTATGAACTTTCTAGATATACCTGTTATTTAATCGTACAAAATGCTGATCCGAGTAAAGAGGTTGTTGCTTTAGGACAACATATTTTGCTATTCAAACAAGAAAGTAAGAAATAACTGAGCAAGAATATGATTCATTATCAGATGATGAAAAAAAATTTTATCAAAGAAAATTAACAAAACAAGGCGATTATACTTTACAAAAAGTCGCATCATCTGCAGGTGTAAAAAATATGGCTGAGTTTCATAATGCGGGATATAAGGGATTATATAATGGCGAAACAGCTGATGATATTTTTAAAAGAAAACAGTTGCGATATAGAGAAGATATTCTAGATAATATGAATGAGGATGAGTTGGTAGCTAATTTGTTTAGAATCAATCAAACGAAACCAAAACTTTTAAGAGATAATGTTCAAGGCGAAAATAATTTCCAAAACGTACATTATGAAGTAGGTAAAAAGGTAAGAAAAGCAATTGTCGATATTGGTGGTATTATGCCTGAAGAAATGCAAACCATAAAAAAAGAGTTTGAAAGAACTTGAAAGGAAAAAGAAGCAGCTAACAGATAAGAAAAAGAGAAAATTAGTAGTGGGAACGATAGAGTAAGGAAGTGATAAAAATGAATAATGAAAAAATACCAACAAGTACCAATATAAATTGCTTGATACCGATTTAGTAAACTCCTTTGCGAAATCCTTATAAATAAAGGGATTGTGAGATTTTAAATCTTGCACATTTTCTCAAATAAACTGCAAAAATGAACTAAATAAGTAAATTTTATTAAAAAATAGGGTAAAAATTTTTAGTTGATACCGCATGGTAAACCCTGCTTAAAGATTATTATAATTCTGTAAAGAGAGGAGATGATATGATGGTAAAAGATTTAATGATTAGAAGTAGTAGTGCGGAGTTTTTAATATTTGAAAGACAAACACATGATAAAGGGGTTCAAGTTAGATTTGAAGACGGTGATTTATGGTTAACTCAAAAGGCTATGAGTGAATTGTATAACTGTACTACGGACAATATTTCATTGCATTTAAAAAATATATATAATGATTATGAACTTGATCGAAATTCAACTGCCGAGGAATTCTAGGTAGTTCAAAAAGAAGGAAATAGGGAAGTAAAAAGAAAGATACTATACTATAATTTAGATGCTGTTATTTCTGTTGGATATAGGGTCAATTCTGATAGAGCAATTCAATTTAGAAGATGGGCTACTCATATTTTAAAAGAATTTTCAAAAAAAAGTTATATTATTGATAAAAAGAGAATGGCAAATGGTGCTTTCTTTGATGAAGACTATTATGATTCTTTACTCGCAGAATGGGAAAATATTAGAAACTGATGTGGTAATAGCAAAGAATTATTTAAGCAAGAGAGAGTTAGAACAATTAGAATTAATAGTTTCAGCATTTTTAGATTTGGCAGAAGCTAGAGCTAAAAGACATATTCCGATGACAATGGAAGACTGGTCAACTCGAATTGATAAATTTTTATTATCAGATGATAGAGACATATTGAAAGATGCTGGTAAAATATCACATGAAATAGCCTGTGATAAAGCACTAACAGAATTTGAAAAATATAGAGTAAAACAAGATAAATTATATAAATCAGATTTTGATTTATTGTTGGAAGAAAGTAGTAAAGTGGGTGATAGTAATGGCAAATGAAGAAAAAGGTTTCCAAAAAGGAAGGATTAACTGCTTGATACCAATTTATTTAACCCTCTTTGAGAAGTTCTTATAAATAAAGGGTTTGTGAGCTTCTAGATTTTACGCATTTTTTCAAAAAAGCAACAAAAAATGAGAAAAATGAGCAAATTTTATCCGAAAATGGGGTGAAAAAATTTTGTTGATACCGTATGGTAAACCCCCATAATACTTCGGAAGAAAATAGATAGATAAATAGTAATTTAGAGGTGTAAGATGGAATATAAAGAATATGGTTCAAAGAATAATGATACTATAGTTTTATTACACGGTGGAGGTCTTTCTTGGTGGAATTATATAGATGAAATAGAATTGCTTGAAAATGAATTTCACATAGTTATTCCTATATTAGATGGACATTCGGGAAGTGATACAAATTTTACTTCTATTGAAAGCAATGCTCTAGAAATAATAAACTTTATAAATGAAAATTATAATGGAAAAGTAAAACTAATTGGAGGATTATCATTAGGGGGACAAATTTTATTAGAAATATTATCTAAAAATCCTAATATATGTGAATATGCTATTATTGAAAGTGCTTTGGTAATTCCAATGAACTTTACCTATAGAATGATAGAGCCAATATTTAATTTATCATATTGTTTAATAAGTAAAAAGTGGTTTTCAAAGTTACAATTTAAAAGTTTGAAACTTAAAAACAGTTTGTTTGATCTATATTATGAAGATACTTGTAAAATTACAAAAGATAATTTAATTGCTTTTATGAAGTCAAATTCTAATTATGAAGCAAAAGATACTTTATCGCAGACTAAAGCAAAGGCTCTCGTATTAGTTGGAAGTAAAGAAAGACCTATTATGAAAAAATCAGCAACTAAAATTGTTAATTTAATACCAAATAGTGAACTTGAAGTATTGCAAGGATATTATCACGGAGATATAAGCATAAATCACGCAGATGATTATGTTGAAAGAGTAAAGAGATTAGTTCGTTAAATTACAATTTAGTGATTTGTTTAATAAATAGTAATTTGTAAGGAGGTATTGTATGTTAATTACAGGAATTTTAATTACAATAGTTGCATTTTTTATGATTTTAGTTCCTCAATTTTTTATGGGACTTAAAAGTCCTAGAATACCAGATAAATTATTAAAAAATCCTAAAATGAAAATTGTTCTTAGAATATGGGGCAGCATTTTTGTAATAGTAGGAATTTTATTAATTGTTTTCTCAATTATTTAATAGCAAATTACAATTTATAGAGTAGATTAATGTCTACTTTTTCTTTTGGTTAAAAAGTATGATATAATGAAATAGATTTTATGCAAGGAAGTGATATATATGTCAAATGATAATAAAAAAGAGGGGGTTTACAAAATCGGTATCAACTGGTATCCAGGTCATATGGCTAAGACTAGGAGAGAGATTAGTGAAAAATTAAATTTAATAGATGTTGTTTATGAAGTCATTGATGCTAGAATGCCTAGGTCTTCTAAGATTGTGGATATTGATGATTTAATAAAAAATAAACCTAGACTTTTGATTATGACTAAATATGATTTATGTGATAAGAATGAGACTAATAAATTTATTAAGTATTATGAAGAACTTGGTTATCAGGTTATTCCTGTTGATTTAATGACTGGTACTAATGTAAGTAAGATTATTGATGCTAGTGAAGTTGTTTTGAAAGAGGAGAATGAAAAACGAAAATCTAAGGGATTAAAGCCTAGAAATATCAGGGCATTGATTTTAGGAATTCCTAATGCAGGTAAGAGTACTTTAATTAATCGTTTAGTCGGGAAAAAGAGTGCAGGTGTTGGGAATAAACCTGGTTTTACTAAGAGTTTAAGTTGGATAAGAATTCATAAAAATATTGATTTATTAGATACACCTGGTATTTTATGGCCTAAGATAGAAGATCAAGAAGCTGCTCATATATTGGCTAGTTTTTCTTCTATTAAAGAAGAAATCTTAAATGAAGATCAAATTGCTTCCTTTATTTTGAGAAAGTTGTATGAACTTTATCCTAAGGCTTTAGAAGAACGCTATGGTATAAGTGAATTGGATGACGATCTAATTGATGCATATGATATGATTGCTAGTCGTAGAGGTGCTCTTACTAAAGGTGGTGTTGCAGATTATGAGAGAGTTTCTCGTATTATTTTACAAGACTTTAAAAATGGTTATTTTGGACCAGTTACTTTTGATAGATTAAACTAGAAAAAGAATAAAAAAATATTCTTTTTTTTCTATGTATGATAGAATGGAAGTAGAATTGAGGTATAGATATGACAAAAGAAGAAATATATAAAGAGTTGAATAAGGTAGGATTAGATAAGCAGGATTACATTATTATTGCAGGTAGTAGCTTAGTTTGTCATGGTATTATTGATGAGACGGAAGATATTGATCTTGCTTGTAGTAAGGAAGTGTTTGATTCTTTAGATTGGCCTGTTAGAGTAGAATATGGATTGGAGATAAAATATCAAGATTGTTTTGAAATTAATTATCATTTATATGATTTGGAGCATATAGATATTATTGATGGATATCAGTGTAGTGACTTAGTTACTACTTATGAATTAAAAAAGAGTATGAATAAGCCTAAAGATAAAAAAATAATTCAAAAGTTAGAGCTTATGATATGTAGCCAGGATAATTATTATTTTGAACGTAAGTTGAGGGATGAAGGTATTACGTTGATTGCTGGCGTTGATGAAGTAGGACGTGGTCCTTTAGTAGGTCCCGTTGTAGCAGCTTGTGTTATTTTACCAGAAAAATTTTCTTTGGATGGTCTTACTGATTCTAAAAAACTGAGCGAGAAAAAGCGTGAGGTTTACTATGATGAGATTATGAAGCAAGCAGTTAGTGTTGGTGTTGGTATTATTTCTGAAGAGGTTATTGATAAAGTAAATATTTATGAGGCTACTAAACTTGCGATGAAAGAAGCAATTTCTAAATGTAGTGTTAGACCAGAACATATTTTAATCGATGCAATGCCATTATCTATTGATATTCCAACTACTTCTATTATTAAAGGGGACTTTAAAAGTATTACTATTAGTGCTGCTAGTGTGATTGCTAAAGTAACTAGGGATAGAATGTTAGATGAGTTGGATAAAAAATATCCGATGTATGATTTTAAAGATAATAAGGGCTATCCTACCAAAAAACATTTAGATGCTATAGAAAAGCACGGAATTATTAAAGAACATCGTAAAAGTTATGGACCAGTAAAAAATTATTTAGAAAAACAACTTTCTTTTTCAGATATTTCTTAAATAAAGATAATAATATATATGAGGTGAGAATATGGGAATTATTTCAGATGCAATAGGGGAATCTCGTATAAAAAGATATCAGGATAAAGCATATTCTTTTGGTGTTTCTCCTATGTTTTTATATTATAAATATCCAAAGGGACATTTACAGGTTGATTCTATGATTATTCAGTCGCAGACAAAACAGCAGTTTCAAAGAAAGGCATGTATAGCATTATATTCTAATGAAATGAGTGATTTTTATGATTTCAGTTTAGCATTAGGTCCTTTTTTTGGAGTTTATAATATTTATGGATATCAGACATTGTCTAATCAAGCTAAGCAGGAGATTGCTGGTATGGATGTAGATAGTAGATGGACTAAAAATTTTTTAGATATTTATGATGAAAGTATTTTAGATTATATGCAGAGTAAATATTCTGTTTCTAATGAAGAATACCGTGAACTTGTTCAAAAGATGTTTACTGTTCAATCAGATACTATGTTATATTCTAATCTTATTTGTCAGGATATAGGTAAAATTGTTATTACTGGTGCATTATTACTTCATGACATTAAAGATTATTCTAATGAGGATATAGCAGCACTTATTTCTAGTGGAGAGATGATTCAAAAGTTTAATGAACAATCTTTTGGTTATGAACATACAAGTTCTGCAAAAAAATAAATATTTCATTGACAAAAATATAAAATATTAGTATAAGTATAAGAGTTAAGGAGGCGTAACATGGCACAGAATTTAGTTATTGTGGAGAGTCCTAGTAAAAGTAAAACTATTGAAAAGTATTTAGGAAAAGACTATAAAGTAGTTTCTTCTAAAGGACATATTCGTGATTTAGCAACCTCAGGACCTTTAGGACTTGGTGTAGATATTGAACATGGATTTAAGCCTAATTATGTTGCGATTAAGGGTAAAGGTAATATTATTAAAGAGTTAAAAAAAGATGTTAAGAACAGTGACATGGTTTATCTTGCGAGCGATCCGGATCGTGAAGGGGAAGCGATTGCTTGGCATTTAAAAGATGCATTAGGTATTAAAGATGATCAATATAAGAGAATTTTATTTCATGAAATTACTCATGATAAAGTATTAGATGCTATTAAGCATCCGACGGTAATTGATGATAATTTAGTTAAAAGTCAAGAGACTCGTAGAATTTTAGATCGTATTATTGGATTTCGTCTTTCTAAATTATTACAAAGTAAGATTGGTGCTAAGAGTGCGGGACGTGTACAAAGTGTTGCTTTAAAATTAATTGTTGATCGTGAAAGGGAAATTGATGCATTTAATCCTGAAGAATATTGGACGATTACGGCTATTTTTCCTGATTATGAGGCAGTACTTTTTAAATATAAGAGTGAAGATATCGAGTTAAAGAGTGAAGAAGAAGCTAATCATGTTTTAGAACAACTTAGTGATACTTATGTTGTAGAGTCTATTGAGACTAAAGAAAAAGCTAAGAAGAGTAAGTTTCCATTTATCACTTCTACTTTACAACAGGAAGCATCTACTAAGTTAGGTTTTCCTGCTAAAAAGACAATGAGTATTGCTCAAAAATTATATGAAGGTATTGATTTAGAAAGTGAAACAGTCGGATTAATTACTTATATGAGAACAGATTCTACTCGTTTATCTGATGAGTTTATAGGACCAGCTCGAAAATATATTGAAGAAAAATATGGTAAAGAATATGTTGGATATGTAAAACAGAGTAAGAAAAAAGAAAATGTACAAGATGCTCATGAAGCAATACGACCTACTAGTGTGTTACGTAGTCCTGAGAAAGTAAAACCTTATTTAAAACCAGATGAGTTTAAGTTATATTCATTAATATATAAACGTACTTTAGCTTCTTTAATGGCGGATGCTAAAGTAAATCAGACTACGATTGTATTTGATAATCATGATTATAAATTTAAGACTACTGGACAAGTATTACTTTTTGAAGGATATTTAAAGATATATAAAGACTATGAGTCTAGTGAAGATAAAATTTTACCAAAGATTAATGAAAAACAAGAATGTGTTACGACAAATGTTTCTAGTGAGCAACATTTTACAAAGCCTCCAGCTAGATATACAGAAGCAAAACTTATTAAAGAATTAGAAGAATTAGGTATTGGTCGTCCCTCTACTTATGCTAAGATTATTGATACGATTAAAGAACGTAATTATGTAGAGATGGAAGATAAGAAATTTAAACCTACAGCAATGGGAATAGAGACTACTGATAAATTACAAGAGTTCTTTAGTGATTTAATTAATGTTGAGTATACGCGTGATATGGAAGAGGATTTGGATAAAGTTGCTGAAGGAAAAGAAGTTTGGAATGAATTATTAGAGAAGTTTTATAAATTGTTTGAACCAAGAGTAAAAAATGCTTTTTCTGATATGGAGAAGAAAGCACCAGAACAAACAGGAGAGATTTGTCCTGAATGTGGAAGTCCGTTAGTTGTTAGAAATGGTCGTTATGGAGAGTTTGTTGCTTGCTCTAATTATCCTACCTGTAAATATATTAAGAAAGAACAACCAGAAGAAGTAGTTGTGATGGATTGCCCTTTATGTGATGGAAAGATTGTTGAGAAAAAGACTCGTAAAGGAAAAATCTTTTATGGATGTAATCATTATCCTAAATGTAAATTTGCATCCTGGGATAAGCCTGTTCCTGGAAAATGTCCAGAATGTGGAAATTACTTAGTAGAAAAGAATGGGAAAATTAAATGTAGTAGTTGTTCTTATGAAGAAGCTAAATCATAAAATAGCTTCTTTTTCTTGAAGAAACTTTTTCTTTGCGTTAGAATTTAGGTAGGAAGACTAGGTGATATTATGAGTAGAAAAACTAGATATCAACAATTACAAGATTATTTGGAATATTTAAAATATCAGAAAAATTATTCTGATTATACGATTCAAAATTATGAGAGAGATATTTTAGAGTTTTTTGATTACTTAGATCAGGAGAGTTTAGAGTATCAAAGTGTAGTTTATAGTGATTTACGGTTTTTTCTTATGTATTTAAAAGATAAGAAAAAAGATAAAAACTCCTCTATTGACCGTAAACTTAGTTCTTTACGGGGATTTTACCAGTATTTAGCTAATGAGGGTGTTGTTTCTAGTAATGTTTTTAGTTTGTTATCTGGCCCTAAGAAAGAAAAAAAATTACCTAGATATTTTGAGTATAATGAATTAGAGACGTTGTTTGATGCTTGTGATTTGTCTACTTCTTTAGGACAAAGAGACCGGCTTATTTTAGAAATGTTATACGCAACTGGTGTTCGAGTAGGAGAACTTGTTTCTATTAAGGTTTCTGATATTAATCAAAGTAGTCGTACGATTTTAATATTAGGTAAGGGTAACAAAGAGCGAATTGTACCTTATGGTGAATACTGTGAAGAAATATTAAAAATGTATTTAAAAGATGGTTATTTATCTTTAAATACCAAAAATAGTCCTTATTTATTTTTAAATTATCATGGAGGGGAGTTGACTGAGAGAGGAGTTCGGTATTTATTAGAAGAGATTATTAAACATACTAGTATACAAAAAAATATTTCTCCACATATGATTCGCCATAGTTTTGCGACGCATTTGTTAAACCAGGGATGTGATTTGATGAGTGTACAAAAACTTTTAGGTCATGAGAGTATTAAGGCAACACAAATTTATACGCATGTTACTACTGATAGACTTCGCAGTGTATATCGAAATAGTTTTCCTAGAGCGAAGATTGAGGATAGTAATAAAAAATAGATTATAAAGAGGTTTTTCCTCTTTTTTCGTTGTTTTTCTTTTCTTTTATTGTTTGTTTGCGTTATAATGTTATTAGTTTGGTAGGTGATGTTATGGATTTAGAGTTTTCTTCTCAAGAAGAATTGTTTAAAAGAGTACAGCCTGCGTTAAATGCTAAACTTGCTGAATTACATCGATTGGGATATCCATATATTCAAGTTAGTGATATTTGGCGTTATTTAGTAGAAGAAAAATGGAAGAAGTCTCATGAATTGACTCTTTCTGATATTGTTCATGATATTTTACATGTTGATAATAAGAAAATAGATGAATATTTAAAAGGTAAGATATCGAGAAGTAGAAGAAGTGAAAATGTTATTGAGACAATTTAGAGAGGTGGATAGGTATGAAGAAAAATAAAAAAGGAAAGGGTAAAGTTATACGAACTACGATTATTTTACTTCTTGTTGTAGTAGGAATGTGTTTAGCTTGTATCCCTTTATTTAAAGATTTAAAATTTGGACTTGATTTACAAGGGGGATTTGAAATATTATATCAAGTCGATTCTATCGATGGTTCTAAAATGACACATGATAAAGTTATGGCTACTTATAGAACTTTAAGTAAGCGTATTGATAGTTTAGGTGTTAGTGAACCTGAAATTATTGTTGAGGGTAATGATAAAATTCGTGTTAAGTTAGCTGGTGTTACTGATCCAGAGGAAGCACGTAAGCAGTTGTCTACTGTTGCAACACTATCTTTTAGGGATACAGATGATAATTTATTAATGACTAGCGATGTTTTGGTTGCTGGTGGTGCGAAAGTTAGTACAGATTCTTCAGGAAATCCTGCTGTATTATTATCTGTTAAGGATAAAGATGAATTTTATAAAGTAACAAATAAAGTGAAAGACTATGATAATAATATGATTGTTATCTGGCTAGATTATGATGAAGATGCCGATAGTTATGCTAGTGAAGGAGCAATGTGTGGTACTAGTGAATCTAATTGTTTAAGTGCTGCTACTGTTTCTCAAGGTTTTGCTAGTGATGTAATTATTCAAGGTAATTTTACAGATGATGAAGTTGAAAACTTAGTTGATTTAATTAATAGTGGTTCTCTTCCTAGTAAGCTTACTGAAATATCTTCACAGACGGTTGGAGCATCTTTTGGAGATTCTACCTTACAGACAACTTTTGTTGCTGGTATCATTGGTGTAGTATTAATTATTTTATTTTTGATATTTATATATCATTTTGCAGGAGTTATTTCTTCTATTTCTATGTTAATCTATACTTTCTTAGTATTTTTAACATTCTGGGTAGTTGGAGGAGTATTAACCCTTCCTGGTATTGCTGCTTTAATTTTAGGTATTGGTATGGCAGTAGATTCTAATGTTATTACTTTTGCTAGAATTAAAGATGAATTATATAAAGGTAAGAGTTTACCAATGGCATTTAAAGAAGGAACGAAATCTAGTTTTAGTGCTATTTTAGATTCTAACTTAACTACGTTGTTGGTTGCTGTTATTATGTTTGTTTTTGGTGAATCTAGTATCAAGGGATTTGCTACTATGTTAATTATTACTGTTGTGATTACTATGTTTACGATGGTATGGCTTACTAGACTTTTACTTAAGTTATTCGTTAAGACAAATTACTTTAATGATAAGACTAACTTATTTATTAATGTAAAGAGTAGTGATATTCCAGATGTTAGTAAGAATGAAGAGGTTAAAGTTATACCATTTAAAGGATTTAATTTCTTTAAATATACAAAACCATTTATTGCTTTATCTGTCATTATTATTTTTGCAGGTATTATTGCTTTGGGAGTTCGTGGCGTTAATTTAGGTGTTGAATATCAAGCAGGTAGTGATATTTCTATTGCTACAAATAAAAATATTACTAAAAAGGGATTATCTCAAGATTTAGATAAATTGAAGCTTGATAGGCAGTCTATTACTATAAATGATGATGAAGTAAATATCCGTATTAGTGATGTATTAGATGGAGACAAAGTAGAAGACGTAACGAATTATTTTGAAGATAAATATGATGCTAAAACAAGTATTGGTGTTATTTCTAATGTTGTAAAACAAGAACTTGTTAAAAATGCTATTTTATCTGTTATCATTGCATTAATTGGTATTATTTTATATATTTCTGTACGCTTTAAATTTAGCTATGCTGTTGGTGGAGTAGTGTCTTTATTCCATGATGTATTAATTGTATGTGCATTATTTGCAGTCTTCCATTTAGAAGTTTCTTCTATGTTTATTGTAGCAATTTTAACAATTATTGGATATTCTATTAATGATACGATTGTTACATTCGATAGGATTCGTGAAGAACTTTCTAAAGTAGATAGTAAAAAATTAAAGAAGTCTGATGTCTGGGATATTTCAAATCGTGCAGTTTGTGAAACATTTGTTAGATCACTACATACATTTATTACAACATTAATACCAATCGTTATATTGATATTCATGGGATCAAGAGAAATATTAACGTTTAATTTAGCAATGTTATTTGGTCTTATTGTTGGTGTTTATTCTTCTATTTATATTGCAACAGTAATATTTGCTACAATTGAGGCTAAAAGTGCTGGAAAGCCTAAGAAGAGAAAACCAATTTATACAGATGAGTATGAAGAAAAATTAGTAAAAGGTATTAACTGCTAATTACTGGAGGTGGTATTATGCATGCGAAGGATAATATACAATTTGAAGATGTACTGGAACGTGCAAAGACATATATAGAAAATGAAGAACAATTAAAATTTATTGAACAAGCATATTTATTTGCTAAAGAAAAACATGCTGGTCAATTTCGTAAATCGGGTGAAGATTATATCGTTCACCCGTTAAACGTTGCTATGATTTTAACTACTATTTATGCGGATTATCAGACGATTGCTGCAGGATTTTTGCATGATGTGTTAGAAGATTGTGATTGTACCCCAGAAGAGATGGAAGAGAAATTTGGTAGTGAAGTTACAAAATTAGTACAAGGTGTTACCAAGCTTAGTAAAATTCACTTTTCTACGGAAAATGAATATTTAATCGATTACTATAAAAAAATCATCGTAGGTATGAGTGAAGATGTTAGAGTCATTATTATTAAACTTGCTGACCGTCTTCATAATATGAGAACTCTCTGGGCAACACCACCAGATAGACAAAAAGTAAAAGCAAAAGAAGCGTTAGAGATTTTGGCTCCTATTGCACATCACTTGGGAATTCATAAAATAAAAAGTGAGTTAGAAGATTTGGCATTACGTTATTTAAAACCAGATGTTTTCTATGATATTGCTGAGAAGTTAAATAAAACTAAGTTAGAGCGTGATCGTACAGTTGTCGATATGGAAAGAGAAGTTTCTGAGTTACTTACGGAACACCATATTAATCATGAAATCAAGGGTCGTGCTAAATGTATTTATAGTATTTATAATAAATTAAATAAAGGTAAAAAGTTTAGTGATATTTATGATTTACTTGCTTTACGTATTTTAGTTCATACAGAGCAGGAATGTTATTTGGCACTTGGAATTATTCATTCTAAGTTTCGACCACTTCCCAAACGTTTTAAAGATTATATAGCAATGCCTAAACCTAATATGTATCAATCTTTACATACTACGGTTTTTGGAATTGATGGATATTTATTTGAAATACAAATTCGTACTTATGATATGGATGAGGTTGCAGAAAATGGTATTGCATCTCACTGGGCTTATAAAGAAAATAAAGGTTCTAATAAAGCTGCTAATTTACAATCTACTACGGAACAAAAATTACAATTTTTTAAATCTATTATTGATTTAAGTAAAGATAAGATGAGTAGTGAAGAGTTTGTTAATAGTGTTAAAGATGAAGTCCTAAATAATAATATTTATTGTTTTACTCCCAAGGGTGATGTTATTGAACTTCCTAAGGGAGCAACACCAATTGATTTTGCTTATAAGATTCATACTAAGGTAGGAGAGACTACAACGGGAGCAATTGTTAATAATGCGATTGTGCCATTAAATTATGAATTGAAAAATAATGATATCGTAAGAATTATTACAAATAAAAATGCTACTCCTTCTCCAGAATGGGTTAATATTGTTAAAGCAACTACTACTAGAAATAAAATAAAGAATTTCTTTAGTAAAAATGAGAAGGAAATATATATTGAACGTGGTAAGTATTCTTTAGAGAAAGAACTTAGAAGAAGAAAATTATCTATTTCTGATTTCTTTAGTGATAAAAATGTTAAAAAGATATGTGAAGAGTTCCGTTTAGATGATTTGGAAGATATTTACTTAACGGTTGGTAATGGTAAAAATTCGACTAATTCTATTATTAATTCTATTGATAAGATTGAGGAGGTTGTTGCTCCTAAAGTTGTTAAAGTAACTCCTAAAAATATGGATGCTGATATTATTGTTAGTGGTATTGATAAAGTAAAGGTGAATCTTGCTAATTGTTGTTGTCCTGTTTTTGGAGATGATATCATAGGATATATTACGAAGGGAAATGGTATTAGTGTACATCGTACGAATTGCCATAACCTTGAGATGTTAGAGACTAGAACATTAGAAGTTCATTGGAATACTAATGTTAATAAGAGGTATTTAACTAATTTATTGATTTATTCTAATAGTCAAGAAAATCATATGCTTTCTTTAATTCAGACTATTTCTAATATGAATGTTAGTGTAGATAGTATTAAGACCATGAGTAAGACAGATGCTATTTTATATGAAGCTAGTGTTTATGTTACTGGATTAGAGCAACTTACTAAATTAATAGCTTTACTGGAGAAGCAACCTTATGTAGATCATACAGAAAGGATGATGCGATGAGAGTTTTAGTACAAAGAAGTGGAAAATCTTCTGTTTCTGTTTGTGATAGAGTCGTTGGACAAATTGATTCAGGGTTGGTTGTCTTTGTTGGATTTACTGATGGTGATACGTTAGAAAAAGTACAATATCTGGCTAAGAAAATAGTAAATCTTCGTATTTTTCCTGATGATTTAGGAGTGATGAATAAAAGTATTTTAGATTATGGTGGTAAAATACTTTCAGTATCCCAATTTACTTTGTATGCTAATTGTAATAAGGGAAATCGTCCTAGTTATATTGAGGCTATGAATAATCATGAGGCAGTTACATTTTATGATTTATTTAATGAAGAGTTAAGTAAATATGTAGAAGTTGAAACTGGAGAGTTTGGTGCCGATATGAGTGTTTCTATTACTAATATTGGACCTACAACAATCTGGTTGGAAAGGTAGGAACATTGTTTCGAAAAGAACTTAATTATCCTTTAATTAATTTTACTTTTTTTATGATTTTACTTTGCATTGGTTTTATGAATGCAAAACAAATTATGGATATTTTTATGAATATTTTGTCGATTTTATTACCATTTATAGTAGGGTTTATCGTGGCTTATGCGATAAATCCTTTTGTTTGTTTTTTAGAAAAAAAACATATTCCTAGAAGTGTTGCGGTAGTTATCGTTGTTTTTTCTTTGCTATTGTTACTAGGGTTTTTAATTTTTACTTTGCTTCCTATTTTATATCATCAGATAGTTGATTTTACAATTCAACTAATACAACTTGTAAATCATTTTAGTAGGAAGTTTTCCCTTCCTTCTGGAAACTTAGAGGTTTTTATCACACACTTTTTTAATCAGTTTTTACAAAGTATGGGAACAATTACTACGTCTACTACTGTTAGTTTTTTTGGAACTTTTGTTTCTAGTGTTAGTGGATTTGTGATAGGGTGTGTTAGTTTTCTTTATTTTTTATTTTACATGGGAAAGATTAGGAATTATTTTAAAGATACATTAAAGTTTAAGTATCCTAGATTTTATCAGTATTTACTTATTTTGGATAGTATGATGGTTCAATACGTGAAAGGTGTAGGGCAATTGATGTTTGTTCAATTTATTGAGTATTCTTTATTGTTTCTTATTATAGGACATCCACACTGGTTAGTTCTTGGTATTGTTATCGGGCTTTTTACTGCCGTTCCTTATGTAGGGGGATTTGTTGCTAATGGGATTGCGATACTTACGGCATTTATGATATCGGACTCTTTATTTTTTGCTACTTTATTTGTATGTTTATTTTTTCCTTTGGTAGATGAATATTTTATTTCTCCAAGAATTTATGGTAAGTCTAATGATATTCATCCGGTACTTATTATTTTTCTTCTTAGTATTGGTGGAAGTATTTTTGGAGTTTTAGGAATTATTCTATCTATTCCTGTTTACTTATTTATTCGAACTACGATTTCATTTTTTTGGTTTGATGTTAAAAATGGTGCGAAAAATATTAAAGATGTGTTATAGTAATTTCAGGTGATGGTATGCAATTAAATACTAATTATGATGATTTATATCGACAGATAAAAAATATGGAAGAGCATTTTTTAGATTGTACGAACGCTAATAGTAGTGCAGTTTATTATGGTGCTTATCAGAATTTTGCTGAGTTTTATTTTAATGCTACTTATCAAAATCCTTGTAATCCTAAAGTTAATCGAAATAAGTTTGTTAGATTTTCTGGTTTGCAGCAATTAAATTCTATCAGTTATAAGAGACTGGAGCATTTTATTCAAAATCAAACAGATCATTTGTCTTTTATTAGTTCTAGTTTTTTTGATTTTGTTGATGTAGTAGAAGATTTTGGAGATTCTGATTATTATAATAGTATTTTTTGGAAGAGTAGTCCTATTATTTCAGATTTTGAAGGACAAGATATTTTATCTTCTTTTTTTAGAGACTGCTGTCCAGAAATGCAAGAGTTGTTTGATTCTTTTTTAGAGCAGAAGAAGTTTTATATGCTTCCACAGGATGAGTTGTTTTCTGATCGTGACGGGTGCACTCTTTATAATCCTGTTGAAAATGAAAGTACTGTGTTTTTTTCTTCTGATGTTCATTCTTTGAGATTATTGTCGCTTATTGTTCATGAATTATCTCATGTCAAAGATTTTTTTGACTATTTCCAGCATGCTTCTTCTATTAATGTTTGTCTTTATCAAATGCGTTCTCCATTTTGTGAAGTTCCTGCTTTTTATAATCAATTTCGTTTATATGAGTATTTACTTAAAAATGATATTTATAAAGATGCTGTGATGGTAGAGTTGATGGATGAATTTACCGAGTTGATTGATTCTATGAATAATCTATTATTACTTTCCATGTTTTCACCTAGTAAGCTTAGAAAACGAAGTGTTTCTATATCAAAAGAAGCAATTTTAGATGATGTGTTAGAGCGTGTTCAAGAAGAATGCCTTTTTGAATTTGATGAGAGTGCGGTGGTTAATGAAAATGTTTCTCTTGATGATTCTATTCAATATAGTTATGGACCTTTGCTTGCTATTGCGATGATGGATGATGAAGCTTTGTATAGGAAGTTCTCTATGATTCGTGGTGACTATTTTGATAAAGATAAATTGTCTTCCATTGGTCTTTCTCAAGAGGATGTTTCTCAAAAGGTAATGAAAAAGTGTGA
>CALVYD010000024.1 GCA_944371995.1 uncultured Bacilli bacterium | reverse complement strand
CATGTTACTATTAAATCAATAAAATAACTTACATTTAGGTAATTAGATGTGCGGACACTTATTATTTCCATTTATATAGTTCAACTAGCTGGCAGAAATGCTTGCTTTTTTTATGATTTTATGGTATAATATGCTCACATTTAAGGGGGAAGGTTATATGATGAAATTAAAAAGAGAAAGGAATTTATTTATTCTTGATGTTATAGGTTGTATTGTTTCTATGATAGCATTATTTTTATTAATGTTTATCATGACTTTTGTAGAGTCACTTGTTATTGTACTGGTTGCAGCATTGTTTATTTATACAGTATTTCAATTATTAGGATTTTTAGAAGGACTTTTACAATTTATGAAACAACGTAAGATTAAAAAATATTCTGGTTCTAAAGTATCTGTTATGAAATATAATTATTTAGTTTGGTAATTAATAAAATATCTTGACAGCAAAAGTTTTGTTTTGTATATTAATAGTAATAAGTGTGATGACCAGTGTGGAAAGCTGCGAGCAGTATAGAAATAAAGATGATTCTTCTAGAATAAGTAAGGTGGAACCGCGGGAATACTCGTCCTTACATATTCTAGGAGTTTTTCTTTTTTAGAGAGGATGATGTTATGAGATTGTTTGTTGCTGGTAGTGCTAAAGATGAAATTTCTCCTTCTTATATACAGGCAAGTTCTATGTTGCTTGAACGGGTTGCGAATATTGATGATGTGCATTTAGTGTTTGGTGGATATCACCGAGGGATTATGGCAATTGCTTATGATGAGTTTAAGAAGAACTCAAAAAAGGTAATTGCCGTTTCGGATATGGTATTTCAAGAGTCGCTAAAAGAGCTTGATGCGGATACTTCTATTGTTGCTGAAAACACGGTAGAGAGATTTCAAAAGTTATATGAAAATAGTGATTGTATTTTATTTTTACCAGGTGGTATTGGAACCTATAGTGAACTTTTTTCAGCAATAGAAGAAAATAAGAATAATCCTCATCCTAAAAAAATTATTTTATATAATTATGATTATTTTTATACACCAATGATTAAGGAATTGTATCACTTACATCAAGAAGGATTTATTGATGATGTTCCTGCTAGTTATATGATAATTGAAAGTAGAGAAGATAAAATCATAGAATTAATAGAGGAGATGAAATAAATGGAAAAATTAACAATGGAAAAATTAACTAATTATTGTAAACAATATGGATTTATTTTTCAGGGAAGTGAGATTTATGGAGGACTTGCGAATACTTGGGATTATGGTCCTTTAGGAGCTCGTTTAAAAAATAATGTAAAAGATACTTGGAGGAAACGCTTTATTCAAGAGAGAAGTAACGCTTATGAAGTGGATGCTGCTATACTTATGCACCCTAGAGTTTGGGAAGCTAGTGGACATGTTTCTGGATTTTCTGATCCATTAATTGATTGTAAAGAATGTAAAATGCGTCATAGAGCAGATAATTTGATTGATGACTTTGATAGTGATGCTCATGCGGATGGTATGACACAAGATGAGATGATGGAATATATTCGTGAACATAAAGTTCCTTGTCCAAATTGTGGTAAGAGTAATTATACAGATATTCGTCAATTTAATTTGATGTTTGAGACTCATCGTGGAGTTACGGAGGATGGAAAAAATAAAGTTTATTTACGTCCTGAGAATGCACAAGGAGAGTATGTTAACTTTTTAAATGTTCAACGTACGATGCGTGCGAAACTTCCTTTTAGTATTGGACAGATTGGTAAGGCTTTTAGAAATGAAATTACGCCAGGTAACTTTACATTTAGAACGATTGAGTTTGAACAAATGGAATACCAGACTTTCTGCAAGGAAGGTGTTGATAGTGATTTATATCGTTATTTTAAAGAGTATGCAAGAAACTATTTCTTAGATTTAGGTATTCCTGATGAGAAACTTAGATTCCATGATCATGAAAAATTAGCTCATTATGCTAAAGAAGCTTGTGATATTGAATATCAATTTAGTTTTGGATGGGGAGAGATTAATGGTACTCATAATCGTACTAATTATGATTTATCTCGTCATCAAGAATATTCTGGTGTATCTCAAGAATATTTAGATCCAGAAACTAATGAAAAATATATTCCATATATTATTGAATCTACGGTTGGATGTGATCGTTTGGTACTTGCTTTACTTGATAATTCTTATTATGAAGAGACATTAGAAAATGGTGATACCAGAGAAGTTATGAAATTTCATCCTGCGATTGCGCCATACAAAGTAGCAGTGTTACCATTAAATAAAAAATATCATGGTGAAAAGGCTAGAGAGGTTTATCAAGCGTTAGCTAAGCATTTTATGACTAGTTATGATGAGACTGCATCTATTGGTAAGCGTTATAGAAGACAAGATGCGATTGGTACACCTTTTGCTATTACAATAGATGATGAAACATTAAATCATGGTACTGTTACTTTAAGAGATCGTGATACTATGGAACAGGTTGTATTAAAACTGGAAGAAGTACCTGCTTATATTGAGGAAAGAATTAAATTTTAATTCTTTTTTTTAGAGAGAATATCATTTTCAATATGGATAAATATATGAACTTTTGGTATACTAACGATAAAGAAATAAGTAATTATTATGGTTAAGTTTTTTTAGAAATCTTGTTAAGAGAGGAGATACATATGTCAGTAATTGGAGTACCTTTACGTTATACTCATATGAGTGATGGTAGACCTATTTTATATTTAGGCGAGAAAGTTAGAAGAACATTACAAAAGGCTGGAGCGATAGTTTTTCCTATTTGTCCAGTACAAGATGTTGATTATATTGATACCAAGGGAAATATGTTTCCTGAGCTTACAGAAGAGGAAAAGAGAGTTATTTCTAAAAACTTAGATATGTGTGACGGCTTATTTTTTCCTGGTGGAGGAAAGTTTACACCATATGATAGGTATTTGTTGGAGTTAGCCATTGAAAAAAAGATTCCTGTACTAGGTGTTTGTTTAGGAATGCAGATGATGGGTTGCTACGACGAAGAGGTAAAATTAGAAGAAAATGAAAGCAATATCTTACATCATCAAGGAAGTGATGATTTATCTTTAGCTCATGAAGTAGTTATTGACAAAAATAGTAGGTTGTATCAAATTATTGGAGAAGAGAAGATTATGGTGAATAGTTTTCATAAAAGACATAGTATGGATAATCATGTTTATAGAACGGTTGCTAGAAGTTTAGATGGTCAAGTGGAAGCTTTAGAATATCCAGGGAAGACTTTTAATTTAGGTGTTCAATGGCATCCTGAAATTAGTTATGATTTTGATGATAATTCTAGGAAATTGATAGATACCTTTCTTGAAGAGGTAAGTGTTGTAAGTCAGCGAAAAATGGCAATTTATGATAACTAAAGTTCATGTTTGAATAATATTATTTTAGGAAAACGTGAATTTTTAAACTAAATGCAGTTTTAAAAAATAAAACTTAATTTACAAGACTTATTACTGGTTTAGAATAAGAAAACGGAAATAAGTCTTTTAATTTTGTTTAATATTAGCTAATATTATTTAAATTATTGCATGACAAAATTACGGAGGTTATTTCCGTTTTTCATACTAATTTCAGTTTTTTCAATATAACTAGAGTAATTGAATAGTCGTAAGATGTGTATATTTATAGATAACAAACAAAGATGAACTTTGTTTGTATTAAGTATTATATTCAATAAAATGTAAAAATCAAGGGTTTTATAAACTCATTTCATTCGCCCTTGATTTTTATATTTTATTAGACTACTATCAGACTTATTTCAGTTTTTTATTATAAAACGGAATTCCAAATAAAAATCTACGATTATTTTAGGAAAAACTAAAAAAGTGTTGACAATTATGAGGTTTTTGCATAAAATATTACTAGTCGAGAAAAAAGGAAAGAGATTTATATCCACCTGATTGCAACTAGCAATGGGTCAAAAGCCTATGAACAAAGTTATTTTGTTATGTTATGGTTTAAGTGGATATAATGTGTGTATATCCGCTTTTCTTTTTCTTGTAATATATGGAGGTGTTAATTATAGCAAGCAATAAGGGTAATTTGTTAATAAACGATCAAATTAGAGCTCGCGAAGTATTAGTTATTGGACCTAATGGAGAACAAGTGGGAGTTAAGTCTTTACAAGATGCGCTTACTTTAGCAAGTTATGCAAATCTTGATTTAGTTCTTATTAGTCCTAATGCTACTCCACCTGTTTGTAAAGTAATGGATTATAATAAATATCGTTACGAAAAACAAAAGAAGGAAAAAGAAGCTTTAAAGAGACAAAAAGCTAATATGTCTGAGTTAAAAGAATATCGTTTATCACCAGTTATTGATGTTGGGGATTTTGAAACTAAGCTTAGAAATGCTACTAAGTATTTAGAGAAAGGTGATAAAATTAAACTTACTATTCGTTTTAAAGGTCGTCAAATGGCACATACGGAATTAGGTAAGGAAGTTTTAGAACAGTTTGCATCTCGAGTTACAGAAATTGCGGATATAGAACAGAGTCCCAAGTTAGACGGTAAGACCATGACTATGTTATTGGTTCCAAAGAAAAATAAATAGTAGGAGGAAGAAATATGCCAAAAATTAAAACACATAAAGGTACTGCAAAAGTTGTAAACAAACGTAAGAATGATTATAAAATTGGACGTCCAGGAAGTCGTCATAATACTGGAGCAAAGTCTACAGATGTTAATAGAAAGAATAGAAAAGGATCTAATTTAAGTAAAGCAGATCAAAATAGATTAAAGAATATAATCTAATTTTATGTAATAAGTTGAAGGAGGAAGAAACATGGCAAGAGTAAAGAATGGAGCAGTTACAAAGGCTCGTCATAAAAAAGTATTAAAACAAGCTAAAGGTTACTTTGGTAGTAAACATAGACTTTATAAGTCAGCAAAAGAACAGTTAATGCATTCTGGTCAATATGCATTTAGAGACAGAAAACAGAAAAAAAGAGAATTTAGAAAGTTATGGATTACTAGAATTAATGCTGCATGTCGTCAAAATGATATCAGTTATTCTAGATTTATCGAGGGTTTAACTAAAGCAGGTGTTGAAGTAAACCGTAAGATGTTATCAGAAATTGCAATTAACGATCCTAAAATGTTTAGTGAGTTTGTTAAAATTGCCCGTGATGGTAAAGAAGGTAAAATCACTCCAGCAGAAGAGGTTGTTGGACATGAAGTTACTGTAACTACATCTAATGGAGTTAAAGAAGAGAAAAAAGCAGATGCTGCAAAAGCTACTAAAAAAGAAGTAAAAGAAGAAGCAACTACTGATTATGCTTCTATGACAGTTGCTGAATTAAAAGAAGCTGCAAAGAAAGCTAATATCGAAGGATATTCTACTATGAAAAAAGCTGAGTTAGTAGTAGCATTAACTAAATAAAAATAAACATATTAGCGAATTTATTTATCTAGTGCCTTAGGGTGGTAAATATTAGAAACTAATAGAAGAAAAACGAAAAGGAGAAAAGAATTATGTCTATAGTATCAATGAATTATTTATTAGAAGCTGGTGTTCATTTCGGACATCAAAAGAGAAGATGGAATCCTAAGATGAAGGAGTTCATCTATACAACAAGAGATGATATTTATATTATCGATTTACAAAAAACTGTAAAGAAATTAGAAGAAGCATATGAAGCAATGAAAGAGATTGCTGAAGCTGGTGGAAAAGTTTTATTTGTAGGAACTAAGAAACAAGCTCAAGAAGCTGCGGAAGAGTGTGCTACTAGAACTAACATGTATTTCGTTAATGAAAGATGGTTAGGTGGAACTTTAACTAACTTTAAAACTATTCGTTCTAGAATTAAGAGAATGGATGACATCGATAAAATGGAAGCTGATGGTACTTTTGATTTGTTACCTAAGAAGGAAGTTATTCAAATTAAGAAAGAATATGCTAAGTTAGATAAGAACTTAAGAGGTATTCGTGAAATGAAGAAATTACCTCAAGCATTAGTAATTGTTGATCCTCGTAAAGAAGAAAATGCAATTAAAGAAGCTCGTATCCTAGGAATTCCTGTATTTGGTATCGTAGATACTAACTGCGATCCAGATTTAGTTGATTATGTTATTCCTGGTAATGATGATGCTGTTCGTGCTGTTAAGTTATTACTTGGTGTGTTAACTAATGCTATTGCTGAAGTTAATGGTTGTGAAGTAGTTGACTATATTAATGATGAAGATAAATCTAAAGGTGAAAAGAAAGCTACTAAGAAAGAAGTAAAAGAAGAAGTACCTGAAGTTAAAGAAGAGAAAAAAGAAGAAGTAGTAGTAGAAGAAAAAGTAGCAGAAGTTGAAGAAGAAAGTGATGATTTTTCTTCTATGACATTAGCTGATTTAAAAGCAAAAGCTAAAGATGCTGGTGTTAAAGGATATTCTACTATGAAAAAAGCAGAATTAATTGAAGCATTAACTAAATAATTATGATAAACTAGAAATAGGGAGGGTGGATGGTATTCACCCTTTTATTGTTATTAGAGGAGGATAAAATGATAAAAGCAAGCGATGTTAAAGAATTAAGAGAAAGAACTGGTGCTGGAATGCTTGATTGTAAAAAAGCATTAGAAGCAACTAGTGGTGATATGGAAAAGGCTATTGATTGGCTTAGAGAAAAAGGAATTAGTAAGGCGGCTAAGAAAGAAAGTAGAATCGCTGCTGAAGGTTTAACTGATGGAGCAAGTGAAGGAAATGTTGCAGTTATTACAGAAGTTAATTGTGAAACTGATTTTGTTGCTCAAAATGAAGATTTTAAGAAGTTAGTTTTAGATATTAGAAAGACATTATTACATAACGATGTTAGTACTATGGAAGAAGCTAATCAATTAACTATGGAAGATGGTAGTGAAACTGTTGAAGAAGCAGTTGTTAACTTTACTGCTAAGATTGGTGAAAAAATTAGTTTTCGTAGATTTGAAAGAGTAGTAAAAGAAGATGGTCAAAGTTTCGGAATTTATTCTCACATGGGAGGAAGAATTACTGCTTTAGTTGTACTTGATGGTGCTAATGAAGAAGTAGCTCGTGATGTTGCTATGCATATAGCAGCTATGAATCCAGTTGCTGTAAAACGTAGTGATGTACCAGCTGATATGGTAGAAAGAGAATCTCATGTTATTAAAGAACAAGTTATGAATGAAGGAAAACCTGCTGATATTGCTGAAAAAATGGTTACAGGTAGACTTAATAAGTTCTATAAAGAAATTTGCTTAGAAGAACAAGCATTTATCAAAGATTCTAATATGAATGTTTTGGATTATGTAAAATCTAATGGTGGAACGATCGTTTCTATGGTTCGTTTTGCTGTAGGTGAAGGTATTGAGAAAAAGTCTGAAAATTTTGCTGAAGAAGTAATGAGTCAAATCCAAAACGCATAATATTTAGGAGTCGTTATGAAAAAAGTAGTAGTTGTTATTATAATTTTTAGTAGCATATTGTTAATTAATGGTTGCTCTATTAAAAAGACCGAAGAGTTAACAGATGCTGAAAAGTTTGCCAATGAATATTCTATTAGTGAAAATAATCCATTTCATTATGCTACTATTGATGAAGTGCTGGAATTAGTGGAAAATAATAAATCAGGTATTTTGTTTCTTGGAGATTCTGATTCAGAATGGTCTACTTTTGGAGTTAAAATTTTGAATAAAGTATTGAATGATAAAAAAATTGATATGGTATATTATTTTAATCCAGGAACTATAAAGAATAAAAATAATAAGAAATTTAAAACAATTACTGAACATTTAAACATTGAGGAAAATAGTAATTTACCAATTGTTTATGTTATTATTGATGGTAAAGTTGTTGATCATGTGGATTATCCTATTCATGATGATGCTTCTATTGATGATAAAAATGAAAAGAACTTGGAAGAAGAATATTCAGATTTAATTTCATTGTATGTTTAATTAAAATATTAAAAATTGCGTAAATAAAGAAAAATAAAAGCTAATACTCTTATTTTTCTTTTTTTCTGATTTCTTTATTAATAAGGAATTTGCTTCTCTAAAATGTGAATTTGAAAACCTGATAAAAAATAGTTGACATACGAACAAATGTATTGTATAGTAGTTTCATCAGGAGGGAATAGGCATATAGCTTATCGTTTTCGTTTGTATCCTACAACTAATCAAGTAGAGTTAAATCACTAAACATTTGGTTACACATAGAATAGTTTTATCCAAGTAGCAAAGAATGCAGTGTATGTGGATGTTATCATGACAGAGATTATAATTTCAGTTATAATATTATGTTTGAAGGATTAAAGAAATATATGATAGAATTAAACTAGAAAAATTAAAAGACAAAAGAAAAACTATGGTAGTGACTACCTTCTGTTAAGCAATCACGAAGTAGGGATACCTAGTCTGTGAAGCAGGAAACTTGGAAGGTGACGACCAAGGCAAATTAAGTTTACTTAATTCTTTTGTTCTATAATATTAAGGAGAGATGAATTTAGATGGATAGTAATGAAATTATTAAAATGACGAAAGAAAGTATGGAAAATACTTTAAAGAATTTGGAAAAGCGTTTTGCTACTGTACGTGCAGGTCGTGCTAATCCTAGTAGTTTAGATGGAGTTAGTGCTGAGTATTATGGAAGTATGACTCCACTTAAACAGTTAGCAACAATTTCTGTACCTGAGGCAAATCAGTTATTAATTAAACCATTTGATAGAAGTTGTCTTGGTGCTATTGAAAAAGCTATTTTGGCAGCTAATTTAGGTTATACTCCTAACAATGATGGAGAGACTATTCGTATTGTTATTCCTGCCTTAACAGAGGAAAGACGTAGAGAACTTACTAAACAAGTTAAATCTATTGCTGAAGATGCTAAAGTATCTGTACGTAATAATCGACATGAAGCATTAGAAATGGTTGAAGAAGAGGAATTTCCAGAGGATATTGAAAAAGGCATGGAAAAAGATATTCAAGAATTAGTTAATACTTATAATAAAAAGATAGAGGAAATGTTAAAAGAAAAAGAAGAAGAATTGATGACAATTTAATTCTTTTTTTTTACATTTTTTTGACGAAATTTGTCGAAAAACGTCACATTGGTAGTTTACATTTGTTTTTGTGTATGATATTTTTATATTAAGAATAGGAGGAATTTTAAAATGCAGAGAAAAAAGAATAGAGTAATTATTGCTTTAGCAGCAATTATTGGACTTATGGCAGTTGGTTATGCTTTATTAAGTCAGGAGTTAACAATTAATGGTACAGCAAATATCGATTCAAATTGGGATGTTAAAATTACAGATATTACTTCAGGACAATTTGAAGGTGGTGCTAGTAATTCTTTAGATGAAGGAGAAGAAGAGATTTTACCATCAGTTAGTGGTGATGGATTGACTGCTACATTTAATGTAGATTTAACACAACCAGGAGATCAAGGTACATATATTATTACTGTTACTAATAATGGTAGTATTCCTGCTCAATTAATGAATGTTCCAGATGTAACAACAGTTAATGGAGAAGAACCTACTCAAGTTCAATTTGCAGTTAGTGTTCTTGGTGAAAAAATGGTATTACAACCAACTGAGACTGCACAAATCGCAGTTGTAGCTGCATGGCCAGATGATTCTGAAGATATTCCTGAAGGTGAAGTTAGTAAAACTGCAACTATTACTCTTAATTATCAACAAGTAACAGCTGAAGATGCGGGAGATTAAAAGAAAAGATAGGGAGTAATACTCCCTTCTTTTATTCTTTATTTATGAAAATAATTTCCAAAAAAAATTGCAGTTATCTTGCTTTATTAGTTCTTATTTTTATTAAAGTTTTTTGTTTTTTCTTTGATATTCATATTTCTATTTTAAATTTAGTGCTTTTCGGTAGTTTGTTTTTTGTTTTTATGCTATTATTTCCAAAAAGTTTTCATAATAGAAATTATCAGAGAAGTTTAACTAAAACAGTACTTATTCTTGTTATTAGTTATTATATTTTATATTATTTATTGGGACTTATTATAGGATTTTCTTATAATTTTTATGATACTAGTTTGGTTGGAATAATTTATAATACTTTTATTTTTATTTTACCGCTTTTATTACGAGAAAAAGTTCGTGAAAAGTTTGTTCGTATTTATAAAAATAAAAAGGCATATATTTTTATTACAATTATATTTATATGTTATGAAGTTTTTAGTTCTTCCTTTTTCTCATTTGAAGATAATGAACAATTACTTTCTAACTTATTTTCTATTGTAATGCCTTGTATATTAGAAAATATTTTACTTACTTATCTTGCTAGTATTAGTGAAGTAAAAACGATATATGCTTATTTTATTCCAAGTTTAGTATCTAAATATTTTGTCCCTGTTCTTCCAGATTTAGATTGGTTTTATCGTTTGCTTTTGCAGATAATTTTATATATTTGTATTTATTCTTTTGTTTCTAATGAATATTTACTTAAAGTGTTGCGGAGATCTCCTAGAGTAGAGAAAGGTCAAAATATATTTTATTTTCTTTCTTTAAGTGTTGTTATTTTATTAGGCTTATTTGTTGCAGGATTTTTTAAATATCAGCCTGTTGCAATACTTACTTATAGTATGGATCCTGTTTTTACTAGAGGAGATGCCGTTGTTATTAAAAAGACGGATGCTCTAGAAAAAAAGTCATTACAAAAAGATGATATTATTCAATATAAAAGAAAAGATACTATGGTTATTCATAGGATTATTGATATTGTTGATGATGATGGTGAACGTGGTTATATTTTAAAAGGTGATAATAATGATAGTAAAGATCCTTTTATTGTATATGATAATCAGATTGTAGGTAAAGTTACTCTTATTATTCCTAAAGTAGGATATCCTAGTGTTTGGTTAAGTGAGTTCCTACATTCGAATGGAGAAGCAGAAGTAGAAATAGGTAGGTGATTTTATGTTAAAAGTTGTAACTAAAAAGTTTTCCTTACGAATTCTTGTTATTTCAGCTTTTTTCATTGCATGTTGTTTTTTTGGACTTTTGTTTTTTTCAAATATTTTAAAACCTACTGTTACACACGTTGATTATACAGTTACTCAAAATAATCATATTAGTTATTATGTTTCTTTAATCGATAATAGTTTTATTGATGAGAAGATTCTGGGTATGAATCAATCTTATATTGCTTCTATGATTCAATCTATTAATATTACTTTTTCTCATGAGGCTTCTATTGATACTCGTCAAAGTTTTGATTATGATTATACTATTTATGCTAAACTTTCTGCATCTTATAAAGAGTCTAATGGAACAAATACAGAAATTTGGGATAAAATGTACCCGTTAAAGTGGCAAAATCAATTTAAAGCTAAACAAGGAACTCTTTCAGTTAATGAACAAATTTCTATTCCTTATCAAGACTATCAAAATATTATTAATGAATTTAAGCAAAACTTCGGGTTAAATGTAGATGCTAAACTAGATATTATTATGGAGATGCATCAAGTGTATGGAGAAGATGATAATAAGACTAGTAAGCTTTTACTATCTGTGCCAATGGATCAAGATGTTGTTCAAATTAGTACTGAATATGATAAAGATAGTGTTTATGTCAAAGATGAGCAAGTTTCTAATATTAAAATGAATTCTTCTTTGGTTATATTTTTGTTAATTATTTTAGGATGTTGTTTTTGCTTTTTGATATTACTTATTATTCTTAAGATACTTCCTAAATATTCTAAAAGTAAGTATGAAATGATGAAAAATAAAATAAAGAAAGATTATAGTTCTATTATTATTGAAGTTGATAATCATATTGATTTTTCTAATTTTACTATTTTTGAAATTAAAACCATTGAAGAATTAGTAGATTTAGAAGAAGAAGTTAGAATGCCAATTTTATTTTATGAAAAGAAAAAAGCAGGTATTTGCTATTTTGTAGTTATTAAAGATAATTATATGTATCGTTTTACATTGGAAGATTTAGAAGATGAAATATTATAAGGAAGGGATTTTATATGAAAAGAAAAAGAACTAAAAAGATTAAAATTATGGTATTAGTTTCTTTTTCTTTTTTTATTTTGTTTCTTTCTTCTTCTTATGCTTTGTTGTCTTCTGATTTGAATGTTGAAGCTGTTGCAACTATTTCTTATTCTGGACCAAAGGGAGGAGATTATATTATTGATTCTGTTGGTGAAGGTGTAGGAGGATTACAGGATTCTGGGAGTGGTGATGGTTCCTTGGTATTTAATGGCACTACAAGTGATGCGGTTACCAATTTTATTCAAATTCCTAATGATGGTGTTTTATGGAGAATTGTGTCTATTGATGCTGATAAAAATTTAAAGATAGTTCGCGATTTTGATAGTAGTTTATCATCTGTTTATGGTAATAGTGACTGGGCAAGTTCAACTATACTTCAGAGTTTAAATAATTTTTATCAACAGAATCTTAGTGGTATTTCTGATTTAATTGTGCAAAATCCTACCTGGGAACTTACTTCTTCCTCAAATAGTAATGCTACTAAAACGACCAATATAGGATTTTATTCATCTAGTCCTATTGGATTACTTCGTAATGATGAAATTGCTGCTTCTGGTGATGTTGCTAATAGTGGTAAAACTACATCCTGGGTAAACGAAGGAAATTGTTGGACAATGACTATTATAAATAGTAGTAAGGGTTGGATGGTACAAGGAGGTAAATTTAGTAATTCTAAATTAACATCTTCTGCTAATTATCGTCCGGTTATTTATTTAAAGTCTAGTGTTTTATTTTCTTCTGGTGATGGTACTGTAGGGAGTCCTTTTGTTGTAAAGTATTAAAAAATATTTGTTTTTTTCATTTCTTGTGTTATAATAGGCGTATCGATGTTGATTAAGAAGTAGTAGTAAATGATGTCTTTTTAGAGAGTCTATGGTAGGTGTAAATAGATAAGAATAGTTTATGAATTCGTCTTAGGAGTCCCTATAACAAAATTATAGGCGTTAATCGCGTTAAGATAATGAGGTAGTTAAATAACTATAAATTAAGGTGGTACCGTGTCTTTGATGCCCTTAAGTTATAGTTATTTTTTTGTTAGGAGGAAATTATGATTCGAAGGGTAATTTGGGATTTAGACAATACTTTGATGGAACGTGATTTAAAGGCAGAGAAAGCTTTTTTTCAAGAGAATTTATCAGTTAATCAGGGAATGACTTTACTATCTTTGCTTTCTGAATATGAAGATTTATTTCCAAGATTTGATATTTCGATGTTGGCTACTTTTTGTCAGAAAAAAGTGGACTTTCCAATTCAGGAGGATTTTTTTAGGAGATGGTTTTCTGTTCATGTAGATTATCCTGGAGTGATAATTGATGGTGCAAAAGAAGTACTTTCTTATTTATATTATTTAGGAGTGGAGAATGTTATTTGTACTAATGATGTTTCGGATATTCAAAGAGAAAGACTTAGAAAAGTAGGATTACTACCTTATATTCAAGAAGTTTATGGTGGAGAGTATTTTTTTAAACCATATAAAGAAGCTTATATTCGTGCTTATGGTGATTATTTGCCTAGCCAATGTATGATGATTGGAGATAATTTAGAAAAGGATGTTCTTGCTCCTAGAAGTTTAGGAATTATTTCTTGGCATTATAATCCTGATGGTAGTGATTCGAATTATGAATATTCTATTAAAAGTTTAAAAAAAGTAAAGGAGATGTTTTAATGAAAATAGAAGAGATAAAGAATACTATGTTAGATGAATTAAAGTCTATTGATGATTTAAAAGCTTTAAATGACTTACGTGTAAAGTATTTAGGTAAGAAAGGTCTTATTACAGAGTTAAATAGTGAGATTAAAAATGTTCCTAATGAAGAGAAAAAAGCTTTTGGACAAAAAGTAAATGAAATGCGTACATTATTTCAGTCTACTTATGATGAAATAAAGACTCGTTTAGAAGAGGAAGAATTAAATCAAAAGCTTGCAAGTGAAGCTATTGATATTAGTTTACCTAGTACTAAAGTAAGTATAGGTGCTCCTAATATTTTAGAGAAATTAATTGAAGAAGTAGAAGAAGTTTGTATGTCCATGGGATATGATGTTGTGGATGGACCTGAGATTGAAGAAGATAAGTATAACTTTGAGATGTTAAACATTCCTAAGGGACATCCGGCAAGAGATGCTCAGGATACTTTCTATTTAGAAGGTGAAGAGATTTTACTTCGTAGTCAGACTTCTCCTGTACAAGTACGTACGATGCTAAAAGGAAAGGGAGAAGTACCAGTTAGAGTTATTTGTCCTGGTAAAACTTATCGTAGAGATGATGATGATGCAACTCACTCTCATCAATTTATGCAGATTGAGGGATTACTTGTTGATAAGGATATTTCGTTATCTGATTTAAAGGGAACAATCGATGTTATTGTTAAGAAATTGTTTGGTGAGGATGTTGAGACTCGTTTTCGTCCAAGTTATTATCAATTTACAGAGCCTTCTGTAGAAGTTGATATTAGTTGTTTTAACTGTAAAGGTAAGGGTTGTAATATATGTAAACATACTGGTTGGATTACAATTGCTGGAGCTGGAGTAGTTCACCCTAATGTACTTCGTATGAGTGGCTATGATCCGGAAGTTTGGAGTGGATTTGCTTTTGGATTTGGTGCTGAACGTATGGCAATGCTTAAATATGATATTAATGATTTAAGAGTTTTTTATAATACGGATTTAAGAGAAGTTAAACATTTTGATAGAAGGGAGCTTAAATGCGATGATTAGTTTAGAATGGGTAAAAGATTATATTGATATTAGTGATCAAGATTTAGAAAAGCTAGCTGTTAAGATTACGGAAGCTGGTATTAATGTTGAGAAAGTTATTACTAATCATATTGATCATTTAGTGATTGGTAAAGTTGTTAGTTGTGTCCCTCATCCAGATAGTGATCACCTACATTTATGCCAGGTAGATGTTGGACGAGATGAATTGCAACAAATTGTTTGTGGTGCTCCTAACGTAAGAGAGGGACTTAAAGTTATTGTTGCACTACCTGGAGCTGTTTTACCAGGTGACTTTGTTATAAAAGCTAGTAAGATTCGTGGTGTAGAGTCTAATGGTATGATTTGTGCTTTATATGAACTTGGTTTGGAAGAAAAAACGGATGAGGCATATGCTCGTGGAATTGAAGAGTTAGATGCTGATGCTCCTATTGGAAAAGATCCACTTGTTTACTTGGGACTTGAATCTACATTATATGAGCTTGATATTCATAAACATCGTAATAATGATTGTTATTACCATATTGGTTTTGCATATGAGATTGCTGCTATTTTGAATCGTAAGGTAACATTACCAGATTGTAGTTATCAGGAAGAAAAAGATAATATTGAAAATCATTTTTCTTTAGATGTAGAAACTAGTAAATGTCCTTATTATTTAGCTAAAATGGTTACTGATGTAAAGATAGGTGAGTCTCCTGAGTTTATTCAAAGACGTTTGATTGCTGCTGGTATGAGACCTATTAATAATGTTGTTGATATTTCTAATTATGTTATGCTAGAATTTGGACAACCTCTTCATTTCTTTGATAAAGATACTTTAGGAAATCATATTTTAGTAAGAGATGCCAAAGAAGGAGAAGAAGTCGTTACTCTTGATGGTAAAAATAGAATTCTTCGTAGTAGTGATATTGTTATTACTGATGGTTTAAAGCCTGTTTGTATCGCTGGTGTCATGGGAGGAGAGAATACTGAAGTTACGGATAATACGAAAAATATTTTAATTGAAGCTGCTATTTTTGATGCTGTTAGTATTCGTTATACCGCAGCGCACTTAGATCTTCGTAGTGAAGCTAGTATTCGTTATGGTAAAGGATTAAATTATGAATATACTTTAATGGCTATTAATCGTGCTTGTCATTTATTAGAAAAGTATGCTGGTGCTAAGGTGTTATCTGGTATGGTTTGTCATGATGTTGTTGATAAAAGTGAGAAAGTAGTAGAGTTTTATCCTGAGCAAGTAGATAAGATGCTTGGAATTCGTATTACTGAAGAAGATATGAAAATAGAACTTGAACGACTTGATTTTCCATATACATTAGAAAATGGTAAGTTTAGAGTAGTTATTCCTAAGAGAAGACTTGATATTGATCCTAATGTGAATGATATTGCTGAAGAGATTGGAAGACTTTATGGATATCAAAAACTAGTGTCTACTTTACCTAAGGTAGGAATTCGTCGTGGTGAATATGTAGGGGATGTTAAATATCGTAAAGCAGTGTCTAAAAGACTTCGTAGTTTAGGATTTAATGAAGTTAAAACTTATACTTTAGTATCTCCAGATGCAAGCTCTAGTTTTGATTATGAGAAAAAAGAAAAAGCAGTTCTTCCTAATCCAATGAGTGTTGATAAGAGTGTTATTCGTACAACGTTACTTCCATCACTACTTCAAGTTTATCAATATAATAAGGCTCGTAAAGTAGAAGATATTGCGATTTATGAAGTTGCAAAGACTTATGATAAGAGCTATCGTGAAGAAAGTAAAATTGCTTTCTTAATGAAAGGTAATTATGTTGTTAATCCTTGGAAGGGTAGTATGCCTGTAGATTTCTATTTAATGAAAGGATTTGTTGAAGATATACTTACTTATTTTGGATTCCAAAATCGTTATAGTTTTGAAAAGGTTATTCTACCTGATATGCATCCTGGAAAGTCTTGTCAAATTTTATTAGATAGAAAGCCAATTGGTATTTTAGGACAAGTTCATCCTAATATATGTAAGGATGAGGTATATGTTTGTGAGATTTCTCTACAAGCATTGATGCAGAAAGTAAAACCACTTAAATTTAAGGAAGCTAGTAAGTATCCAACTATTGAAAAAGATGTTGCTTTTGTTGTTTCTAAAGATGTTACTTCTAGCGAGATAGAAGCAACTATTAAAAAGGCTGGAGGTAGACTTCTTCGTTCTACTGAGGTATTTGATGTTTATGAAGGTGAACATGTGCCAGAAGGCATGAAGTCTATTGCTTATAACTTATTATTTATGGCTGATGATCGAACATTGACAGATGATGAAGTTATGAAAGTATTTAATCAAATTATTGATAGAGTAGTTTCTGTTCACTCCGCAGAAGTACGTGATAAGTAATTGTCTATGAGAAGGTAAAATCTTACTTTTACCTTCTTTTGTTTTATATTAATGATAGTAAGTGTTGTATATGAAAAAGAAAATACATTATATAGTGGCAGAAATACTGGTATAGTTGTCTTTGTCTTCAAATATCTATTTAACTTATTTGGCTGTTACCAGTGCTAAAGTTTATGGGAATATTGATTCATATATCATTTTAGCTATTATATTTTCTATTTCTACGTATATCGTGGTTATTGCATATTGCTTACATGGTTTTGGTATTTTAGAAGAACTAGATAAAAGAAATCCGGTGATGTTACGTTGCTTTGAAAGTGATTATTTATATCAAAGACATGTTGCTTTATTTGAAGATATTGCTTCATCTGGTGCTGTTATCTCTAATTATGCTATTAAAGGTGTTTTGCTTAAGGATTTTAAAATTGAAGGAGATAAAGAAATATTAGTTGTTGCTTTAAGTGCATCTATTAATAAAGAAAATATTTATGATGATAGTTATAAATCATATATTTTAACTTTTGCTAGAAAAAAGGAAGTAAAAACTACCGGAACTTTATTAGAAAAAGAGACTAATTGTCCCAATTGTGGAGCAGTATTAGAGTTGGATAGTCATGGTGTTTGTTCTTATTGTCATACTTTGGTTTCTAACGGAGACTTTGGTTGGATATTAATTGATATGAAAAGTATAAAATTAGTTGGTGATTAAAAAAAGAATGAATTATAAACTGATACACTAAATGTAGACACATAAAAAAGATGTGTTTACATTTTTTATGTTATTTTATATTTAGGAGGAAAAATAATGAATAATATGAGAACGCCAGAAGAAAAAGAAAAAATATTAAAAGAATATTTAAATGGTACAGGTATATCTACAATAGTAAAAAAATATAAAGTAAGAGATTTTTTAGTTTACAGATGGTTAAAAAAATATAATGAAAATGGAATTGAGGGATTAATGTCAAAAACTGGAAAACATAGTTCATCACATAAACATAAAGGTATATATTTAAAAAAGCCTAAAAATAGAATTGAAGAACTAGAAATAGAATTAATGAAAAAGGATATTGAAATAGCACGATTAAAAAAAGGTTACACGGTGAAAGGAGTTGGTCAAGAAAAGGAATTCGTTACTACATTCAACAAGAATATAAAGTAATAGATGAATATAAAAATAAATATTCAATTAAATCTTTGTGTAAATATATGACTGTAAGTCGTTCAGGATATTATAAATGGAAATATAGAACTGAACATCCAACAATAAAAATGATATCGAGACAATCTGATATTGAATTGATTAAAAAAATCCATAACAAACACAAAGCCCACGGATATAGATGGATAAATGCATATGCAAGGCAAAAATATGGAATCGTTTGGTCGGATCATCATGTTCATTTATGCTGTAAATATGCAAATATTAAATATCAAGGAAAACATTATCAATGGAAGAAACCTGATGATGAACATAAAACATTTAATAATTTAATTTGGAATGGTTGGAAATACTTAACAAGACCATTTGAAGTCATAGTTTCAGATATGACAGCATTTAGAGTTAAAGGTGTATATTATGAACTTACAATGTATTTTGACGCTTGGAACAAAGAAATTGTTGGTTATGGATTAGCATCTCGTAAAGGAGATATAAGATCATATTATGATGGACTAAATCAAGTTTTAAGTAAAATAAAAGAAGAACAAATTGAAGAACCTATCATTTTGCACACGGACCAAGGTTCTGTTTATTCTTCTAAATCTTATAACAATCTTCTTAATGAATTTAATATCCAAAGATCAATGAGCCGTGCTGGTACTCCGACAGATAATCCAGTTAACGAATCACTTAATGGTTGGATTAAAGAAGAGTTGTTTATTGATTTTGATTTAAAACATTCTGAAGATGTTCCAAACCTAATAAAATTATACATTGAATATTATAATAATGAAAGACCTAGTTATGCTTTAAATTATAAAACCCCGATTCAATATAAAATCGAATCAGGATTCTAATCTTTTTTAATGTCTACTTTTTATTGACTAGTTTATAATTTTCATCCTTTTTTTCATTTTTATCTGTTTTTATTATTTTTAGTTTTGTATTTAGTTTTAGGTTTTTTACTGTATTTAATGGTAAAAAATAGACGTTATAAACTTTTCTTTTTGGAAGGATATATTTTTCTGTATTCATTTTTTCATACATATATAAAATGTTATCTTCTTTGTCTGTTAGAACAATATCTATTTTTTGACATAGGAAGTTAGTTGTTACAAATTTCTTTTTAGAAAATTTAATTCCATAATCAATTGGTTCTAAGACAAATTTTAATCCTTTAAAGCGATTCCAAAAGCCTGTTAGTTCTATGATTTTTATTTTTTTATTTTTTACCTGTAAATACATAAATTTTCCTTCTTTCTTTTTATATTTTATCATTTTTTCTTACATTTACAAAGTATTTTAAATATGATATTATATATAAGGAAAAGGAGGAATAGTATGAGTGGACATTCTAAATGGGCAACAATTCATCGTAAAAAAGGATTACTTGATGCTGCTCGTGGTAAGGTGTTTCAAAAATTAGCAAAAGAGATTATGGTAGCGGCTAAAGGTGGTAGTCCTGATCCAGATCAGAATGCAGCTTTACGTTTAGCTGTAGATAAAGCAAAAGCTCAAAATATGCCAAAAGAAAATATTAATAAAGCAATTGAGAAAGCAACAGGATCTAATGATGCTGCTAATTATGAAAGTGTTAGATATGAGGGATATGGTCATGGTGGAGTTGCTTTTATGGTAGACTGTTTGACTGATAATCGTAATAGAACTGCATCTCAAGTTCGTAGTGCTTTTACTAAAGCTGGTGGAAATTTAGGTACAGATGGTTCTGTTAGTTATATGTTTGAACGTCGTGGATCTATTGTGATTCCAGCAGATTATGATGAAGATACTATGATGATGGTAGCATTAGATGCTGGAGCACTTGATTTTGAAAAAGTAGGAGAACAGTATTTAATTACTACGGATACAGAAAATTTTCAAAATGTAAAAAAAGCGTTGGAAGATGCATCTGTTAAAGAATTTTTGGAATGCGAACTTACATATGTTCCAAATATGGAAGTAACACTTGATGAAGAAGGAGTAGAAAAAGTACATAAATTAGTAGATGCCTTAGAGGACTTAGATGATGTACAAGATGTATACTATAATTTAAAAGAAGATTAATTATGTGAATTATTAATAACTGTTTAAGGTTTTATTGTATTTCTTGAGCAAGAAAGGAAAGAACTTATTATGGATAAAAATTCTCAACTAAAACAAATTAACACTGAGTTAAAAATATATATGAATGAATCATCTTTTGTTTCTAATTCTTGTAGAAATAAAGTAATTCGTTATCTTGGTGATGCCTTTGATATTGAGTTACCAATTGACAATTTTGCTAAAGTTGATGTTTCATTATTAGAAGATGGCAGTATTGAAATGCGCGATGAAGTTTATCAAAGAGAGGAAGCTCTTTCTTTTGATGAAGTTTTAGAAAGATATCAAAATTTTAAGGAAAAGACAGATGCTTTGTTAAAAAAGAAAAGTAAAGATTCTTTTTCTTTAAATGATTCTAGTAACATTAAAAATCTTTTCGTTGTATTATTACTTTCTATCGTATTTATTGCATTATGTATTTATACTCTTAGGTCTTTTTTTGCAGGAGATTATATTCATTGTATTTGGCTGATTCTTTTTATTTCTAGTTGGTTAGTACCTAGTGTTAGAGAACGATTTATTCAAGCATTTAATTATATAAAAAGAAAATTTAAATAGTTTTTACAACAACTTTTTAGTTGTTGTTTTCTATTTTAGATTGGTGTTCGATTGATACTTTTTTGGTTTTGTTATATAATTCTCTTGGGAGTTGAAGAATATGTATGATTATATCAAAGGAAAGATTGCTGAATTAAAGTATAATTCTATTGTTGTTGATAATGGTGGAGTAGGTTATTTAATTTATGTTCCTAATCCTTATGCATTTGAAGTTGGTAAAGAGTATAAAGTATATGTCTATCAGCAAGTAAAAGAAGATGAAGAAGCTTTATTTGGCTTTAAAACAAGAGATGAAAAGGAATTGTTCTTGAAATTGATTAGTGTTAAGGGATTAGGTTGTCGTATGGCGTTACCAATTCTTGCGGTAGGTTCTATTCAAGGAATTATGGACGCGATTGAAAGAGAAAATATTTTGTATTTAAAAAAGTTTCCTAAGATAGGGGAAAAACTTGCTAGACAAATAGTTTTAGATTTGAAAGGAAAGTTGGAATTTATTGGTACTGGTATTTCTGATGATGTAGTAGAGACGGAGCAGGAATTACAAGAAGCTCTTCTTGCGTTAGGATATAAAGATAAAGAAATTAAGAAAGTTGTTAGTCAAGTAGATGCTAGTCAGTCTATAGAAGAACAGATTAAGGAAGCATTGAAGTTATTGTTAAGATAGATAATGGATAAAGTTATTAGTTTAGATGAAGTTTATTGTAATAAGGTTATGAGTGATGTTTTAGACATGGCTATGGAACTTGAGGATGATGGTATTGTTTTCGATATTACAAGAGAAGAACTTCATGGAATATTACATCAGTTTTATCATTTATATCAAAGTAAAGGTATTATTTATTCATATCAAGAAGATATGCAAAGTTATTTTGCTACTATATTTACTTATGTTAGTGAAGAAAATATTCCTTCTGTTTCTTTTATGACAATTATTGATGGTTTTTTTAAGTGCTATGAAATGATGAGTCCTGTAGAAATAGGAAGAAGTGACTTTACTAAGACTGTTGGTAAAGTAAAAAATATGGTTAATTGGAAGGGAGAGGGACATCATGCAAGATGAAAGTGTTGTTACAAATTATCATTTAGAAGATGATCAGTTGATGGATAATACGATTCGTCCTGAGAGTATTGATGAATATATTGGTCAAGAGGATGTGAAAGAGAATATTCGAGTTTTTGTAGAGGCAGCAAAGATGAGAAATGAGCCTTTGGATCATGTATTACTTTATGGTCCTCCAGGACTTGGTAAGACTACACTTGCTTTTATTATTGCTCATGAACTTGGTACAAATATTAAGACTGCTAGTGGTCCTAGTATTGAAAAGAGTGGAGATTTAGCAGCGATTCTTTCTTCTTTGGAGCCAGGTGATGTCTTGTTTATTGATGAGATTCATCGTATGCCAAGATATATTGAGGAGATTCTTTATCCGGCTATGGAAGATTTTTCTTTGGATATTATTGTTGGTAGTGAAGGAAACAGTCGTAATATCAAGATAGATTTACCACCTTTTACCTTAGTTGGTGCAACGACTCGTGCTGGGGATTTGTCTGCACCACTTCGTGATCGTTTTGGAATTACTTCTAAGTTACAGTTTTATACTGTTTCAGAACTTACAGATATTATTAAAAGAACTGCTAGAGTTTTAGGAGTAGAAATTGACAACAGTGCGGCTATAGAACTTGCTAAAAGGAGTCGAGGAACGCCAAGAATTGCTAACCGTTTATTTAAGAGAGTTCGAGATTTTGCTTTAGTTAAAGGAAATGGTAAAGTTGATTTGGCAATTACAGAAGAAGCTTTAGAGCGGTTGAAAGTAGATAAGATGGGACTTGATAATACTGACCATGAATTGTTACTTGCAATTATTGAAAAATTTAATGGTGGTCCGGTTGGAGTAGAGGCACTTAGTAGTTCTATTGGAGAAGAGGTTACTACGATTGAAGATGTTTATGAACCATATTTATTACAAACAGGGTTGTTAAAGAGAACAAGTCGTGGTAGAATAGCAACGGATAAGGCATATGAAATATTAGGTATAGAAAAACAATAGGTTTGGTGAAGTAGTATGAATGATAGAAAAAAATTGTCTTTTACTCGAGTGAAAACAATTTCTGATTTGTTTCCTATTCTAACAAGGAAATCAGACTCATTAAATTTATTATCTTTGGATGTTTTTCAGCATCATTTGCAATCCTTATTAACTTTACGTGATGAAAATCAGGAGTCGTTTTTAAATTTTATCCATTATGTAGACGAAGTATTTTCTACGGATTATCATCCATTTATTAGATATAAGTTAGAAACTATTTTGTCTGCTGCTACTTATTATCATGATTTTTATAATGAAATTTGTTGTCTTTCTGCCGGGGAACTTTCTGTTTTGGCTAATTTTTCTTCTTCGTATCCTGTTGAAGTTTATCCTGAGTATTTAAAAATGTTTCCTAAACCAGTGCTAAATGTTATTGAAAATAAGACAAATGATTTTATGATACGTAATGATTTGATGAGTTTTGTTTCGTTATCTTTAGAAAAGGGTGTTTCTGATTCTGAAGTATTTGAACAGTTGCAATTACAGTCATTATCTTCTTTGAGAAGACAATCTAATTTATGGCAACTAGATAGTGTAGGAGGTCCTGTTTATGACAGTAGAGGAGTTCAATTATGATTTACCAGAGGAGTTAATTGCACAAACTCCTTTAGAAAAGCGTGATGAGTCTAGACTTATGGTTTTAGATAAAAAGACAGGTGAGATTGAACATAAGCATTTTAAAGATATTCTTTCTTACCTAGAATCTGGAGATACTTTAGTATTAAATGATACGAAAGTTCTTCCTGCTAGACTTTATGGAGAAAAAGAAGATACGAAAGCGTTGATTGAAGTATTACTTTTAAAAAATACAGAAGGAGATACCTGGGAGTGTTTAGTAAAACCTGCTCGTCGTATTAAAGAAGGTACAGTTGTTGTCTTTGGAAATGGTAAGTTGAAAGCAAAATGTGTTTTTGTAGGAGAGGAAGGAATTCGTCACTTTACTTTTTCTTATCAAGGTATTTTTTTAGAAGTATTGGAAGAGTTAGGTACGATGCCACTTCCTCCTTATATTCATGAGCAGTTAGAAGATCAGTCGAGATATCAGACGGTTTATGCGAAAGAGGTTGGTAGTGCCGCAGCTCCTACAGCAGGACTTCATTTTACTAAGGAATTATTAAAGGAAATAGAAGATAAAGGTGTAAATATTGCTTACATTACTTTGCATGTAGGACTTGGTACTTTTCGTCCTGTGAGTGTAGATACGGTAGAAGAACATACTATGCATAGTGAATATTATCAGATGACAAAAGAGGTTGCTGAACTTTTAACAGAGACTAAAAAACAGGGTAAGAGGATTATCAGTGTTGGTACTACTAGTACTAGAACTTTAGAGACTATTATGAGTTTATATCATGAGTTTCGTGAGTGTCATGGTTGGACAAATATTTTTATTTATCCTGGTTATGAGTTTAAGGCAATTGACTGTTTAATAACTAATTTTCATTTACCTAAGTCAACTTTGGTTATGTTAGTGTCTGCACTTGCCGGAAGAGAGCATATTTTACATGCTTATCAGGTAGCGGTAGAAGAGAAGTATCGCTTTTTCTCGTTTGGAGATGCGATGTTTATTAAATAAAAAATATTTGCATTTATATTTCTTTTATGGTATACTTATAGACGTCTAAGCGATGATCCGCTTTTCAGTTTTTAACTTTTATTTTAATTTTATGATTATGATCATTCGTGAAATATATATTTAGAGAGGAGAACTTATATGAACGTTATTGACAAAATTAACCAAAAACAACTTAATCCAAACGTTCCTGAATTTCGTGTTGGTGATACGGTAAGAGTAGATGTTAAAATCATTGAAGGTAAAAGAGAACGTATCCAAGCTTTTGAAGGTGTTGTAGTTGCTCGTCGTGGAGGTAGTGTTTCTGAAACATTTACTGTTCGTAAGATGAGTAGTGGAATTGGTGTAGAAAGAACTTTCCCAATTCATTCACCAAAAGTTGCTGGTATTACAGTTGTACGTAAAGGTAAGGTAAGACGTAGTAAACTTAACTTCCTTAAAGACAGACGTGGTGGATATCGTATCAAAGAAAGAGGAGAACAATAAAAATAAGGCTCGGCCTTATTTTTTGTTATGGATGCTTATGGAAGAGAATAAAAAGAGTAGAAGTAAGAATTATTTTAAAGAGTTTTTGCCTTATATTATCATTATTATTATGGTGATACTAATTAAGAGTTATGTTGTCTCTCCTATTCGTGTTAATGGAGAATCGATGGATTCTACTTTAAAAGATGGGGATATCATGCTATTAAATGAAATTGGATATCGGTTTGATGATATTGAGAGATTTGATATTGTGGTTATTCGAAGAGGAGATGATTACTTAATTAAAAGAGTTATTGGTCTTCCTGGTGAAGAAGTAAAATATTTAGATAATAAGCTTTATATTGATGGAAAATATGTAAAGGAAGAGTTTAAACATAAGAAAACAAATGATTTTCCTACTTATCAATTAGGTAAAGATGAATATTTTGTTTTAGGGGATAACCGTACTAATTCTAAAGATAGTAGAATGATAGGGTCTATTTTTAGGGAGGAAATTTTAGGTAAAGCAAGTTTAACTATTTTTCCTTTTTCTAGATTTGGTATAAAAGAGTAAAAGCATACTTTGGTATATAAATTGAAAAATTAAGTGTCCAAAAAGGGCAAAAAAAGACACATAGAATTACCTATGATACAATGTAAGTGC
>CALVYD010000023.1 GCA_944371995.1 uncultured Bacilli bacterium | reverse complement strand
GAAGAAAAAGAGACATCATTTTGATGCCTCGTGCGGAAGGTAAAAATTACCATTTACACAACTTTTTCGAAAGTCTCGGATATTATGCCATTAAAGGTTTTTCATATCAATATATAGTATCTTTAATAGAAGTGCTCAGTTGTGCTGACGAGAATAAAATATTTAGTTTTGAACAATTACAAGATTTTAATGATGATGAACTTATTTACCAAATGAAGTATAAAGAAACTCAACATTTTACTAATTCAAAAATTAAAGAACCAACTATAAAAATATTTTCGGAATACTTAGAAACAAAGAAAGATTATATTTTGTATGATTATTTTCCTGATAAAATTAATGAAACATTGCCGTTTAATTCAGTTAAAGAACTAGATAAAGTAATATTGAACTGTAAAATAGATAAAAAAGAGTATAGTTTTACTGATGAACAAAAAAAGGAATTTATTAATCATTTTAAGATTGTATTTTCTAAGGATTATATAGATAAAAATGATGAATTGATTGAGATAATAAGCAAAGTCATGAAAGTATCAAAAGATATTGCAAAAATTTATAGTTTTAGCTTAGTTACATATAATTAATATTATTGTGAATAATAGTCCTAAAAATAGAAATTGTACAAAAAAGGAACTATTATCATATTTGTCTAATTCATCAACAAAGATATTTCACGATTATTCATTAAAATATTATGGTAAAGAAAGATACCTAAAAAGTATTAGAAATGAATATTTTTTTGAACAAAACATAAATAACCATAATAGAATATTTATAGTTAATATGTCTTTTACATCAGTAGATGATTACTATGATTGTATTTGTAAAATCGTAAAAAGATTTTATGTGACGAATAAGAAAAAAACTATGATATTGTCAGGAGCACCTTATATTTACTTACCAAATATAGATATAGTAGATTTAGTAAAATTAAAAGCAAAGTTATTTGATGCAATTAATTTTACAGATGGATATATGTATAAGGATTCCGATTTTAATATTGAATATATAACGAAGAAATTGATACACCAGATTTAATAAAAATTGCTATAATTCACTATCAATTTGAATCAATACATCCATTTTTGGACGGTAATGGAAGAATTGGTAGATTATTAATCCCTTTATATCTGCAAAGCAAAAAATATTTAGATAATCCATGTTTATATATATCATTCTTCTTCGAAAAAAATAGAGATTTATATTATCAAAAATTAAATGATGTTAGAGTTAAAAACGATATTATTGGATGGATAAAGTTCTTTTTAGAGGGAATAATAGAAGCAGCTAAAATCGCAAAAGAAAAATTTAAAAAAGTAGTTGAACTAACTAAGAAAGTAGATACTCAAATATCAGATTTAAAAGTTAAATATGATAATGCTAAAAAAATTATTGATTATTTTTATGATGAACCATATTCATCAAGAAAAAAGATAGCAGAAGCATTAGATATGCCAGAATCTACTGTTAATGGTGTAATAAATGAGCTGAAGTCTGCTAATATAATAAAAGAAACAACTGGATACAGTAGAAATCAAATATTTGTTTTTTCAGAGTATGTTGAGATATTTTTATCTGAATAATTTATAAAACGGAAAAGTAAAAAAATTTGTTCTTAAAAAAATTATAGAACGAAAAATCAAAAAAATCCGTTCTATAAAAAAATATAGAACGAAAAATCAAAAAAATTTGTTTTATGATTTTTTAAAAACTTTATTAAAAAAAATTGAATTTAAGAGGAAATGATAAAGAATGATAAAATCTGAAATGTTACAAAAAGGAGATAAAATTGCAATTGTTAGTTTATCTAGTGGAATGTTAGGTGATGAAAAATTTATTCACAAATACTATATTGCTAAAAAAAGGTTGGAAGAAGACTGCGACTTAGAAGTTATTACAATGCCAAATGCTTTAAAAGGTAGTGAGTTTATATATGAGCATCCTGAAGCAAGAGCACAAGATTTAATGGATGCATTCAAAGATGAATCAATAAAAGGATTTTTTGTGCTATAGGTGGAGATGATTCAGTTAGATTATTACCATACATAGATTATGAAATAATTAAAAATAATCCAAAAATATTCATGGGATATTCTGACACGACTGTTAGTCATTTTATGATGAATAAAGCTAATCTAGTATCGTTTTATAGGCCTTCAATTATATGTGAATTTGGTGAATATGTAAAAATGTTTGATTATACTAAAGAAGCAGTTGAAAATATTTTATTTAATGATTGTGGAAATTATGAAATTAAATCAAGTAAGATATGGCCAAATGATTTCGTTCCTTGGAAAGAAGAAAACATGAATACTGCTAAAAAGACAATTCCTGAAGAACATGGATATGAAGTACTACAAGGATTAGGTGTTGTAACAGGAGAATTATTAGGTGGATGTATTGATGTTTTTCCAATGATTATTGGAACTGAAGTATGGCCAACTAAAACAGAATGGAAAGATAAAATATTACTATTAGAAACAAGTGAAGAAAAACTTAGTCCTGATTTAGTAACATATTATTTAAGAAACTTAGGTGCACAAGGTATATTTGATGTTATTAAGGGAATTATAATTGGTAAACCTCAAGATGAAAAAATATTATGAAGAATATAAAGAAGTTTATAAAAAATTATTAAAAGAGTTTAATAAAGAGAAATTACCTGTTCTATATAATATTAATATTGGGCGTGCATATCTAACAGGAATATTACCATTGGGAATAGATGTACAAGTTGATTTTACTAATAAAAAAGTATGCCTACTTGAATCAGCAACTAAAGAAAAAAATATAATAAGATGAGATAAGATATAGTTTAAATAATTTTTTAGTAGACACATTTTTGACAACTTAATGTAAAAGTGTTACAATTTACTCATTCACAAAGCCATTGCGAGGAAGAGTAAAAAATATAAAGCATTTTAGAGAACTCTGTTAGGTGAAAAAGAGGATGTAAATATTTTTTGAACATGGCCCTCAAGGCGAATGACTGAAATACTCTTAGTAGGTCATTACGGGGATGCCCGTTATAGCAGATACCTATAACTATGCATAGACATAAATAGGTTAGTGAGTTTAATATAGTAATGTATTATTAAATAAGAGTGGTAACGTGAATATTTTCACCTCTTAGGGACGTAGTGTTTCTAAGAGGTTTTTTATTTTTAAGAAAGAGGGAGATAATATGAATATTATAATTGGAATTAGTTGGCCTTTTGCAAATGGAGAATTGCATATAGGTCATGCAGCAAGTAGTTTACCAGGCGATGTTATAGCTAGATACCATAGATTAAAAGGAAATAATGTCATTTTAGTATCTGGAACAGACTGTCATGGTACACCAACTGAAGTAAAAGCATTAAAAGAAAATAAAAGTCCAAAAGAAATAGTAGATAAATGCCATGTTTCATTTTCTAAAGATTTTAGAGACTTTGGTATAAGTTTTGACTTATACAACAGAACGGATGACACTGATCATAAAAAATTTGTTCAAGAACAATTTGTAAAATATTACAATAACGGATATTTAGAAGAAATTGAGGAAGAACAATTATATTGTGAGCACTGTAAATTGTTTTTAGCAGATCGGTATATTATTGGAATATGTCCAAAATGTGGTGCTGAAATAAAAGGCGATGAATGTGAAAAATGTGGTAGCTTACTTACAATTGATGAGGTAAAAGAAACTAAATGTTCAATATGTGGAAATAAGACTTCATACAAAGAAAATAAAAATTTATATTTTAAGTTATCTAATTTTCAAAATGACATAAACGTTTTCTTAGACTCAAAAAGAAATCTTTGGAGAGAAAATGCCGTTAATTTTACTGAAAGATATTTAAATGAAGGAATACCTGATAGATGTGCATCACGTACACTTAATTACGGAATTGATATACCAATAGAAGGATTTAAAGATAAAAAAATATATGGTTGGTTTGAAAATGTATGGGGTTATGTAACTGCAAGTAAAAAATATGCAGAAAATAATAATTTGAACTGGGAAGATTTTTGGAAAAATAATAAAAATAACAAAATATATTTAGTACATGCTAAAGATAATATTCCATTCCATACAGTAATATTTCCATCATTATTGCTAGCAACAAATGATAATTATAAATTACCTGATAAAATAATTTCTGATGAATATATAACAATAGAAGGAGAAAAACTTTCAAAGAGCAAAGGGAATTATATTACCTTAAGACATTTATTAGATAATTATCCAGTTGACTCAATTAGATATTATTTTAGTATTAATAATCCTGAGACAAGAGATTTTAATTTTACATATGAAGGATTTATTAATTCTATTAATGGAGAATTATTAGGTAAATGGGGTAATTTTGTAAATAGAACCTTACAATTTTTTAATAAGTCTTTTGACGGCAAATTAAGTAGCAACAGCATTGATGAAAATCTAGAAAATAAATTAAAAGAACTATATGATGTAATTGGCAATGATATTGATAATGGAAATACAAAAGATGGATTATCAAAAATATTTGATTTTATAAATTATTCTAATAAGTATTTTGATGAAAATGAACCTTGGAAATTAGCAAAAGAAGATACGAATAAATGTGAAGAAATTCTATATAATTGTTGTAATATTATATTAAATATTAATAATTTATTAAAACCATACTTTGTTGAAACAGCAAAAAGAGTAGAAACATATTTAAATGCTAGTATTAATGAATGGAATTATAGAAGATTGAATTGTGTAAATTTATCCAAAGAAATAAATCCATTGTTTATAAGATATGACAAATCAGTAATTGAAGAAGAGAAGAAATTGCTTAACAAATAAAGAAGATGACATTATAAGTGATTTTGGAGTAATAAATATGGTAATATCAGTAGGTCATTTAATGATACACGATAATTAAAAATCATTACTTAAAAAAATTAGAAGATTGGCAAGAACATGGCGGTATATCGATATGTTTTAATGAAATTTTAATGGAGTATGATAGTTATGGAAATAAAAATGATATGATATAATATAGTAAAGATAGGAGAATTTTAATTGTATGAAAACGAGAATAGTATTAACTGGTATATTAAGAGATAAAGATTTATTTTTAGTAGTTAAAAGAAGTGAAAATGATGATTTATATCCAGGAGCATGGGAATTTCCTGGAGGTCACCTAGAAAATGGTGAAACTTTAAAAGAAGGTTTAAAAAGAGAACTTGAAGAAGAAATTGGTTTTACTGAAAATTTCAATCCAATTATTACTCATTATTTTGATGAATTAAAAGAAAGAAATAACGAATTAATTCATGATTTAGAACTTGATTTTATCATAAATGTTGATAGTTCAAAAATAGATATTAAATTAAGTGATGAACACTCTGATTATAAATGGGTTACAAGAGATTCTGAATATTTAGATGATTTTATAAAAGATAAATTATCAAATATATAAAAAATAAGGAGGTAATAAAAGATGATTAGATACTATTGTAGTGGATTTGATATAAATAATGCATTTGAGCATGGTCTAGGAGATATGTTTAAATCTGAATTGAATGATACAAAAAGTATTGTATATATTCCAGGTAATCCAGATAAAATAGAAAAAGCAAAAACAAAATACGTACCAGTTTTTACTGAATATTTTAAGAAAGTTGGGATTGAATTTGAACAAGTTAATTTGATTACACCAGAATTATCACATGAAGAAGCCGAAAAAATGATTAGAAATGCTAGTTTTATAATGTTAATGGGCGGAGATCCATTTAAACAAAAGGATATGTGTAAAGATTTAGATATAATAAATGATTTAAAACAATTTAAAGGTGTAATGTTAGGATTTAGTGCAGGTGCAATGTTAATGTCCAAATATATAATAATTACTCCTTGTAGTGAAGAATATCCAAATTTTCATATAGATAAAGGATTAAACTTAGATAATTTATCAATTTATCCTCATAATAATACTTCTGATGAAATTTATCCAGACACGCTGGTTGTTGGAGATGAGACTTACCAAAAACAGGATTTAATAAAAGTTGCTAATGAATACGGTAAATTTTATTTATTACAAGATTTTCAAAGAGAAGACGGCTTATTTGATGTAAGTATTATTAAATGTTGTGATGGCAATATTGAATATTATACAGAAAATAATGGTAAGATATGGGAAGTAAGCAATGAGGTCAATTTAACAAGTAAGAGCGGGTTATTGACAAAATAGTCAAAAAATTATATAATTCACTTATATTTTTGATGAGGAAGTTATCTAAGTAGTTAGTTTGAAACTCTGTACAGGAATTTGTGGTCACCGACTGAGAGCCACAATAGAAAGGCAAATTAATGAATTTCAATAACGGAGTCAAAGCGTGTAAGAGCGTTAATCTACAATGAGGTAGTAAAATTACTATAAAAAAAGGTGGTACCACGAGCAATTCGTCCTTTATGGATGTTTTGCTCGTTTTTTGTTTAATGGTTCTATAGCTCAGTTGGTAGCGCAAAGGACTGAAAATCCTTGTGTCGTAGGTTCAATTCCTACTGGAGCCACCATTTATTATTTGAAATCATTAGAAAGGAAGTGATTAGTTTGGATGATGATTTTAATAGTGATTTTAGATTAATCTCTTTAAATATATAATACAAATAAAAAGAAAGGAAAAAAAGTTATGAAAGAAAGACTAGAAGAAATTAAAACTAGTGGTTTAGAAAAAATAGAAGAAGTAAAAAATATTTCTGAGCTTGAAGAAGTTAGAAAAGAATTAACTGGTAAAAAGAGTGAATTATCTGAGGTTTTAAAATCAATTAGTAGCTTATCTCCTGAAGATAAAAAAACAATTGGTATGCTTGCTACTGAAATTAAAACAAACTTTGCTGAAAAGATACAACAAAAAGAACAAGAACTTATTTCTTCAATGAGTGTTTTAGATGAACCAATAGACTTAACTTTACCAGGTAAAAAGATTAGTGAAGGAGCACTTCATCCTATTACACAAATGAAGCATGATTTAAATGATGCATTTTTATCATTAGGTTTTGAAGTATATAGTGAAGATGATATTAGTAGTGAAAAATATGCATTTGATAATTTGAACTTTGCTAAAGATCATCCAGCAAGAGAATCCATGGATACTTATTGGATAGAAGGAACTGAAGAAAAAACAGGAACAGAAAGATTATGTTTAAGACCACATTTAACTGGGGGTTCTGTTAGATATTTAAAAAAACATGGAGCTCCAGCAAGATTTGTATATCCAGGTGGAGCATATAGAAATGAAACTACTGATGCAAGGCATGAAAGAGCATTTATTCAATATGAGGCATTAATAGTAGATAAAGATATTTCTTTCTCATCAGGTATGGTTATGATTCAAACAATTCTAGAAAAAGTTTTCGGAAGAAAAATTAATACAAGAATGAGAGAAGGATTTTTCCCGTTTACGGAACCAGGTTATGAAATAGATATGGAATGTTTAGTGTGTGGTGGAAAAGGTTGCAAAGTATGTAATCACAATGGATGGATTGAAGTAATGCCAGGTGGTGTAATTCATCCAAATGTATTAAAGTCAGCAGGACTTGATCCAGAAGAATGGACTGGATTCTATATTAATATAGGACTAGATAGATTAGTAATGATGAGATATGGAGTAGATGATGTAAGACTGTTCCATAGTGCAGATTTAAGATTTTTAGAGCAATTTAAATAGAAAGGATAGATAATATGAGAGTATCATTAAAGTTAATTAAGAAGTATGTCGATTTACCTAAAGATTTAACTGATGAACAAATAGCACATGATATAACACTTCGCACTGTTGAAGTAGAAGCCGTAGAAGATACCACTTCAAAATATCATGACATTGTAGTTGGTAAAATTTTAGAAGTTAAAAAGCATCCTAATGCGGATAGATTAAAAATATGTATAACTGATATCGGAGAAAGTAAACCAGTGCAAATCGTGTGTGGTGGCTCAAATCTTTATAAGGATGAATATGTTGTTGTATCTAAACCAGGAGCAGAAGTTATTTGGCATGGAGAAGGAGAACCTGTAAAAATAGAAGAAACGAAAATGAGAGGAGAATCATCTTATGGAATGATTTGTGCAGCACCAGAAGTTTATTTAAGTGATTTTTTTTCATCTGAAAATGAAACAGAAATAGTTGATTTAAAAAGTATTGATTGCAAGCCAGGAGATAAAATTTCTGATATTATCGATATGAATGATACGGTATTAGAAATTGATAATAAATCTTTATCTAATAGACCTGATTTATGGGGACATTACGGTATAGCAAGAGAATTATCTGCAATATATAATGTTCCATTAAAAGAATTGCCTATTTATGAATTAGACAAGCCCTTGCCCAAATACAATGTAGAAATAAAAGAACCTGATAAATGTAATAGATATGTCGGAGTAGAAATAGACGGTATTTATGAAAAAGAATCTCCAATGTGGATGAAATCATTACTATCAAAAACAGGGCAAAGACCAATAAATGCAATAGTTGATATTACAAATTATGTTATGGTAACTGTTGGACAACCACTTCATGCTTTTGATAAAACTCATGTTAGTGGAGAAAAAATAATAGTAAGAAATGCGAAAGAAAATGAAGAATTATTATTACTTGATAATAATACAATAAAACTTACTAAAAATGATTTAGTTATATGTGATGAAAATGATGCTATGGCTCTAGCTGGTATTAGAGGTGGTAAAAAAGATTCCATATTACCTGATACTAAAGGTATTGTATTAGAAGTTGCTAACTTTACAGCATCAACAATTAGAAAAACTGGTAAGAGATTTGCAGAAAAGACAGATTCATCTATTAGATATGAAAAAGGAATAGATACACAGAGAGTTGATCAAGGCTTAAATTTAGCTTTACAACTAATTAAAGAAATATTTCCTGATAGTAAAATTATAAAATATTCGGATACTTATAAAAATAAAACTAAAAGAAATGAAATTAAGGTTAGTGAAGAATTTTTAGATAGGAGATTAGGAAAGAAAATACCAAAAGAAAAAATAGAACAAATATTAACATTTCTCGGATATGAATTATCTTATAATAATGGAGAATATGATATTTTAGTTCCAACCTGGAGATCAACTGGTGATGTAACTATAAAAGATGATATAATGGGAGATATTGCGAGAATACTTTCATTTGATAGCTTTGAGGCAAAACCCATTGATATAACAATAGAACATGCTGTAAAACAAAATAATGTTTTACTTGATAGAAGAATAAAAGAATATTTATCATATAGATGTGGTTTCTATGAAATTTATACTTACCCATGGATAGATGAAAAATATATTCGTGCAGCTAAAATAGATACTGATAAATCTTTGAAATTAGCAACACCACCAGCACCAGAATTAGCATATTTAAGAAGTTCTTTAATACCTGGAATATTAGAATCCATCTCTAAAAACTTAAGATATTATGATGAATTTAAAATATATGAAGTTAAACAAGTCTATAAAAAAGGAGATTATAGACCTTCTTCAGAAGATGAAATATTACCAATTCAAGAGAACTACTTAACAGGGTGTATTGTTGGTAAAAATGCTAAAGAAATTTTCTATGAAGCAAAAGGTGTAATTGAAAATATGGCAAGATACTGTCATATGGAAGAAATTAAATTAGAACAATTAGAAAAACCTAATTGGGCTGATATTAATGCATATTTAAATATTACCATTAATAATGAAATTATAGGATCTTTAGGGTTATTATCAGTACAAGTTATGAATGATTCAAAGATAAAAAGAACTAATGTAGCAATGTTTGAGATTAATATGGATAAATTAGTGCCATATGATTCAAGAACTAATAAATATGAAAGATTACCGGAATTACCATTAGTAGAAAAAGATTTATCAATTATAGTTGATGAAAAAATCAAATGGAATTCTATAGAAGAGAGTATAAAATCTTTAGTTAAAGAAATAGAATTTGTAGATGAGTATAAAGGAAATAAAATACCAGTAAATAAGAAGTCTATTACTTTAAAAGTTAGAATGATTAATGAAGGTACTACAATGACATCAGAGCAAATAAATGAAAAACTTAAAAATATATTAAAAGTTTTGGAAGAAAAATGTGGTGCTATACTTCGTGAAGAATAAAAATAATTAAATGACACTATGACACTATATATGTGTAGATACTCACGATTAATACTTTATCATTTAATGTTGTGAATACAGATATGAATGAAGAGTGGAAAAGGTTTCTGGAAAATAAAGAGTTAACACTTTCCAAAGCACCATTAAAAATCATATTTATGCATTGAACAAATTGTTAATTTTTGCTATACAATAATAAATGAATTTTTCCATTATACAACAGGTAGTATGTTTAGATAGTAGAAGAAGTTTATTCTAATATTAGAGGTGATTATTATATGCGTGAAAGTATAAAAATTAAAACAGAAGATTATAACTTTAAGTTTAGAGTCTCAGGGTTAATTATAAAAAATAATAAACTTTTATTAGTTGATATGGATGATAGTGGGTTTTTATGTTTACCTGGAGGTTATGTAGAACTAGGTGAAACAACAGAAATTGCAGTTAAACGAGAATTGTTAGAAGAAGTAGGAAAAAACTTTGATATTAGTAAATATTTAGGAGTAGTAGAAAATTATTTTATCAACAAGTATTCTAAAAAAACACATGAAATATCTTTCTATTATTTAATGACTCCTGTAGAAAATATAAATACCAATAATTTCACTATTATTGAAAATGATAAAGGTCATAAGATAAAACTAGAATTTAAGTGGATAAATTTAAAAGAAATAAATAATTATGATATTAGACCTAGTTTTCTTAAACAAATTTTAGAAGATGAAAATTTTGAATTTAATCATTTAATCTTTAATGAGTTAAATTAAGTACACTATTATTTAGAAAAAATGAAAAATATTAAAACCCTAAAAATTTTTAATATTTATAGATAGAAAACTTTAGCCTATAAATTTAAGTGATATAGTTACGATAAAAGGAATAATTTTTTAGAAAAAATAGCAATAGAACTCTATATAAAAATAGAACAATTTTGGGATTTCATAATTATTTAAAATAGTTGAAAATAAGCAAAAAATGAAGTGGTAAAACAAAAAGTAACTAAACAACTTCGTCTTTTGAAATCCTAGCCGAGAGGCTAGGATATTTTTGTTTTAAAAACCTAAAAACAAAAATATATAGTTGCAAATTAATATAGTAATTGCCACATATATAATTTATTTAATCTAGAACAGAAATATTAAAGATGTTATTATTAGGAAAATTTAACTAAAAGTTTATATTAAGAAGATTAATCGTATAAATATGGAATTAAAAGAATATCTAAATTACAAGAAGGTTTAGTGAAATCCTTTTTGTCGCTTGTGCAGCGACCATTTATTATTTTAAATAATATATAATTAAGTCAATCAAGAGGAAAAAGACACTAACAGCAAAATAAAAATGTGATTGATTGAATGAATAAATAATATCCAAAATATTATTTAGCGTGTCTTGTAATAAAGCCATATACAGCACTAACAATGAATCTAAATTCGAGATGGCTTGTTCTTGATATTGATTATAGTAATAAGGGGAATACTCATGAAATTATTAGAAGGAATGAAAAAAAATAGCACAATAGTTAATAGTAAAGGATCTGAATATTATGAAACAACATACAATAGTAACTTAGATGTTTTTACTATGTTATCTAGATATGATTCTGATGAAAAAATAATCAGATTATTTAATAATGCCCTAAATGAGGATAAAAATCTAGCCTTAGCAAACCTTTTATATATATTAGATATCAGAAATGGAAAAGGGGAAAGAAAAATATTTAAAACAATTTTTAAGGATTTATGTATAAATCATCCATCATGTGCTTTACGAGTATTGCCTTTCATTTGTGAATTAGGTAGATACGATTATATCTTAGTAGGAATAGATACACCTATAGAAGAAAGTGTAATATCAATGATAAAAAAACAATTAGAAAGTGATATTACATCAGAAAATCCATCATTACTTGCAAAATGGTTACCTAGTCATAGAACACATAGACAAAATAATAAAACAGCAAAAAAACTCATCAAAGGATTAAATATGACAGAAAAGGAATATAGAAAAACATTATCCAAAATAAGAAGTAAACTAAATATTGTTGAAAAGAACCTAACTGAAAGAAAATATGAAAATATTGATTTTAGTAAAGTTCCTACAAAAGCCTTGCTTAAATATACAAGCGCCTATAGTAAAAACATGCCAGAAAAATATGAAGAGTTTAAAGAAAATGTAAGAGACGGTAATGCAAAAATCAACACAGAAGGATTATTTGCCTATGAAATTATCAAAAAGATTTTTTATAATACAGATATAGATAGTGATCTATGTGATTTAATGTGGAAAAATCAAAAAGACGTATTGAAAGGATGCCCATCAAATGTATTAGTAATGGCCGACACATCCGGGTCAATGACTTGCCAGGATGCAATTCCATATTCAACAGCCATAGGTCTAGCTATCTATACAGCAGAAAGAAATACAGGGTTATTTAAAAATCATTTTATTACATTCTCATCCAACCCTTATTTATGTGAGGTAAAAGGTAAAACAATTAAAGAAAAGGTAAAAAACATTCCTGCTCATATAGAAAATACGAACATAGATAAAGCCTTTGAACTAATCCTAAAAACTGCAACAGAAAATAATCTTGCTCAAGAAGACTTACCAAGTCATTTACTAATCATTTCAGATATGGAATTTGATCAAGGTGTCTATACAGAACATGGAACAAATTTTCAAAATTGGAAAATTGCCTTTCAAGAAAAAGGTTATAAATTACCAATTATAATATTTTGGAATGTAGCTGGAAGAACCTTAGGGATACCAGCAACAAAATTTGAACAGGATGTTGCTATGATAAGTGGATTTTCTACTAACATACTAGATAACTTACTTAATTTAAAAGAATATACTCCAATGGATGTAATGTTAGAAAAATTATCTACATATATCAAAATGCTAACAAGTTAGCATAGAACTACTTCTAACAACTAAGAAGTAGTTCTTTTTATTTCTAAATGGTTTGTAGTAAATAATCGACCTGTATTTGTTGAAAGTACTGATTAAATTTATTAAGATTTATAAAGCATTATATAAAAAGATCGATAGAATGAAATAAAATAATTATGGTAGTAAGACACGATAATAATCTACCATTTTACTCTAAATTTGATGGTACCATTATCTAAATATAATTAGTAAGCGATTAAAATTTCATAACCCTTGAATCATTTCCTGTCAAATTAAGTTTTTACACTATAAAATATTAGTGTGAAAGGAGCAATATTATGAATCAAAGAAAGATTGGAGTTTTTATATCAGAATTAAGAAAGGAAAAAAATCTAACTCAACAGGAATTAGCAGATAAATTAGGAGTATCCGACCGAACGGTTGGAAATTGGGAAAATGGAAGAAATATGCCAGATTTATCATTGTTTAAACCTTTATGTAAAGAACTAGGAATTACAATTAATGAATTATTAAGTGGAGAAAAAATAAATGCGGAATTATATCAAGAAAAGTTCGAAGAAAATATTATTAATTTAACTGCTAATAATAAAAAAATGATTAATAAGAGAGTAAAAATATTTAGTTGCCTAAGTATTTTAATTTTAATTATATTTACTATTTTAATTTATATATATAATTTTTATGAGTTGGATGTTAAATATGATAGGAGATTAATGAAATGTAGTTTTAATGATAATATTTTAACCTATAAAATTATAGGTAATAGTGTTTTGAATACAAGTTATGTTGAACGTACAATTAACGATAAAAAATATATGTTTTTTCATAGTACAATTAATATATATAATAAACAACATAGTAACTGGGAATATGGTGAAAGTTTAGCAAGTACTGTTAACAATGAACGAATACCTTATGGATTTGAATGGACATTTGATAAAGAAAAAAATGATTCTCAAAAAGTTAATGTTTATTATACAAATAAGCCGCTTAAGGAAATAGATAAAATGACTAATGAAGAACTACAAGAAGAGTTAGAAAAATCTTTTAAAATGTGTAGTAATGAGGTGTAGAAATGAAGAAAAATATATAGTTCCTAGTATAATAATATATGTTACAGCTATTTTAATTTTATTATTTTATATTTATAGACATATTTCTATATCCCCTGTATCAAAAGTACTTTTATGAAATAATAAGAAGTAAACCTATTTAGACTAAGACGGATAAAATAAAGGTATAACAAAAAAACAATTTTTTCTATATTTCTATAATAGATATACGAAGTAGCAATTTCATAATATTGATGTGATAATTATTAAGTGATACAATATATACACGTTTAAGGAGGAATAGGTTTGTTTGTAGATGAAAAATTAAAAGAATGGATAGAACGTGATAAACAGATTTGGCAAGAAAATAAAGAGTTATTAATAAAAACGAAGGACTTAATTAAATATTTATTTACTTATGAAAAGGATTCTTATCATACCATGTTGAGAGATAACTTTAATGAGGTTTTAGACAATATAGAAATTCTTGCCAAGATCTTAAATTTTAATACAGGGATTGAATTAATTATGTTTTGTGGCTATTTAATTCATAATGGAGCTTTATCTATCGATAAAGAATATCAATATAGATCAGGATTAGTAGATATAAATGGTTTTCTTAATGATAAGCAATTATATTATGCCTTAAAGATATTTAGTGGTAATGCTTGCTGTAGACATATAGCAACCTTTACTAAAAAGGTTCTCGATAGATTTAATATTGAAAATAATATAGCAGCTGTAGATACAAATGAAAAAGATGATAACATAAATGAAATTAAACTATTTTTACATAATTTTCATAAAAAAGGGCAGTCAGGTACTAATCATGTTATTAATTATATTAAAGATAACGATATTAGTTATTTTGTAGATATTACTCCAGTATCTCCTTTGATATTTGGATCCTATAAACAATTTGCTTGCTCTATAGATGGTAATGATTTTAAATGGCCTATTTATAGTTATAATTGTAAAGAGTTTGATAATCAATTTGTAGATTATAGAAATATTCCTCAAATAACTAGAGCAGAAGCAAGCTACTTAATAAATACAGGTAATGCTGCTATTATAAGATGTATTGATAATAACGATTTAATAGAAAAGTTCTATTTCCAAAATAAAGAGATTTATCAAAATATGAATGAAGCTTATTGTAAAATATATGAAAAAGAGAAAAGTCTTAGATTGATATAAAAGGTAAGTTTAGTTGGAATAGAGAAAAATTAGTAATAGGATAATATTTTTTTGATTTTAAAAAGTCCATAGTATAATAAAAAAATTACAGCTGGTAGTATGACAAAATTAGAACAAGATTTACAACTAGCTTACGATTTGATAGAAGAAAAGGAAAAATATGTAGAGTATTACTGGCAATTTTATAGACTTTGGCCTTTCACAACAATCAATATGAAAGAATACTTACAATCATTTAATTTAGAAAATAAAAAATGTACAACAATACAAGAAAGTTCTGATCATATATTAGAACTTTTTCTAAAAAAACCTAAAAAAATAATAGGAGTAGACACGAATCCATTAACTGGACATTATGGTAATTTAAAACTAGCATCTTTTGCTGTATTAGGAACTGCCCGAGAATATTTAGATTTCTTTAGATGGCATGATTATCCAAAATTTTGTAAAAATAATTATAAAGCATTTGATAAAGATATTTTTCAAGAAATAGCTAACTATTTATCAGGAGATAGTAAATTATTTTGGGAAGAATTATTTAGAAAATACGAACCAGTAAAAATACGGACAAAGTTATTTAACGAAACAGACGAAGAAAATAATCAAGCTCTATATCAAACACTAAGCTATTTATCAGAAGGAAATTATAACTATATTGTAAATAATAGAGACAAAATAGACTTTACTTTTAAAAATATAGATATTAGAAATTTTAAAGAAGAAATAGAAGAAAAACAAGATTTTACCACCTTATCTAATCTTATTATTTATGCCAATAGCATGGATTCTGATAATCCTCTCCAAGGATACCAAGAATTAATAGAAAATCTATCTCTAAGATTAAATAAAGAAGGAAAAATTGTCGCAGGCTATCTTTACGATATTGAAAATGAAGAGGATGATAGAGAAATTTACAAACAAGCATTAAGAGATAAAATATTTAAAGAACCAGAATACTCATATCAATATGTAAGAAAAATGCATGATTTACATAAGAATGAACATTCCATGAATCATGATGCAGTCCTAGTATATACTAAAAAGTAAAATATGAGTATGAAAAATGAAAAGGATATATTTTTTATATCAACTCTTTTGTTCTGTCTATTTTTAAGATATAATAAAAAATAGGTGATACTATGAGTGATAAATTACCAACAAGAGAAGAATATCGAAAAACAAAAAAGAAAAAGCTAAGATTTCGAAAATGGGTAATTGCAGTTTTTTTTGTTTTTTTTCTAAGTATATTATCGATTGGTAGTATTGGAATATATTTTTGGTTAAATGACAATAAAGAAATTAATAAAATGCAAGAAAAAGTCGTAGATGATACAAATGTAAAAGAAAAAGAAGATAATGATAATACAGAACAAATTAATCCACCAGAAAACGAAGCAGATGATTACTGGGATTATATAAAAATGAATTTATTAGAAGTAGATTTCAACGATTTATTAATAAAAAATTCGGATACAGTAGGATGGATTCAAGTAAAAGGAACAAATATTAACTATCCGATAGTACAAACAACAAATAATGATTATTATTTAAATCATGCTTTCGATAAAACGGAAAATAAAGCAGGCTGGGTCTACATGGATTATCGAAATAATGCTGTAGAATTTAATCAAAATACAATTATTTATGCCCATAGTCGTTATAATGGAACCATGTTTGGAAGTTTGAAAAATATTTTAAACAGTTCTTGGTACACTAACAAAGAAAATCATATTATAAGATTATCAACACCAACAGAAAACACAATGTGGCAAGTTTTTAGCGTCTATACTATCGCAAAAGAAAGTTACTATATTACGCCTAGTTTTTCAACTACAGAAAGTTATCAAGAGTTTTTAAATACTATAAAGGGAAGGAGTGAAGTAGACTTCTCTGGAACGGTAAACACAAATGATAAAGTGTTAACACTGTCAACCTGTAAAGACAATTTTGGTAACAGAATCGTTATGCACGCTAAGTTAATTAAGAAAGAGATGAGATATTAATAAAAAAATGTGTAATTTATGTGAAATAAAATAGATATTTATGATATACTGAATACAAAGATAGGAGTACCTATCTAAAATAAAAAGAAAGGAAGAGAGAAATGAGAAAATTCATGAAGGTTGCCTTAATGGTAATGGTTGGTTTATTTGTGTTGGTTCCAATGGTAAACGTAAATGCAGCTGAAGGTGTTGCAGAAGTTAAAACAGAACAAGAACTTGTAGATGCTTTATTAGACGAAAGTATCCATACTATCACGTTAACAGATAATATTGAAACAAAGAAAAAAATCAATATAGAGCGTCCTGTTACTATTGATGGTAATGGAAAAACAATTACATACACTGGTACATTTAAAGGTGAAGTCTATGATAACACTGTTTGGGGAAGTGGAAAAGATGGAGATGGTCAAGGCGTATATGTTATCCAAGTATATAGAACTGAAGCTACCATCAAAAACATTACTTTAACAGGAGGAAATGCAGGACTTAGCGCTAACGGTGCCACAATAACATTAATTGGAAATATTGATGTTTCTGGAAATGGATTTGGTGGAATCGAAATGACTAAAGGTTCTGGAGTTACTGAATTACCATATATTAAAGCAGGTGAAGCAGTAATTACAAATACAAATGAAACAACAACAACACCAACAGTATGGACAGATAATCTTACACTAGACGAATTACAAAGTGGAAATGTAGAATTCGAAACTACAGAAGATACTTTTGCAGGAGCTGCATTTGTTATCAGTGAAAATCAAATGAAATTCTACATGGATGAGACAAAAATGCCAGCTGAATCTGATGATGTTGTTGTAGTGCCAATCACTCCAGAAGAACCAGCTGAAGAACCAACTACTCCTCCAACAGAGCAAGAAAAAGTAGAAGATACTACTGAAAACCCTGAAACAAGCGATGGAATTTTATTCCTTGGTTTATTAGCAATCGTTGGAGTTGCTGGAACAGCATTAACTTATAAAAGATTACATAATTAATAATAAAAGTACTGCGTAAGCAGTGCTTTTTATTTGATTAGATGCTATTTGAAACATTAGTAATAAATAAATATATTATTAATAAAATGTATATACTTGATTTGTAATCGAAAAGTAGTATAATAAAGCACAATACAGAACCAAGAAGGGATAATATGGATATTTTAGAAAAAAGGTTGTTATCTGAAAAAGAAATAACTAAAAAGTTTATAGAATACCAACAAACAGGAAATGACCAAATAAGAGAAGAAATTATAAAAAATTATGTTTACATAGTAAAAACAATAGCAAAAAAAATATCAGAAGAAACAGGTTTCTTAAAGGAAGAATTAGAAAGCTATGGCTATGAAGGGTTAATACAAGCAATCGATTGCTATGATATGACAAAAGATGGTTCTAGGATAAATTATATTACACAGGCAATAAGAAAAACAATGTTTAATGGATTTTCAGAGTTAATAGAGTTTGGTGGACGAAGAGTAACATGTGCCTATTTATTAGAACGACATCAAGTAGAAAAAGAATATGAAAAAACTTTATTAGAAGACCCTAGTATGGTAGATATTATTTTAGATCGACTAATTGCAAAAGGTATTATCAGTAAAAAACATAGGCAAGAAAACAAACGAAGAATTTTACTAAGTATAGCAACCGATATAAATCAATATAAACAATCTTCTGAATTAATTGATGAAAATTCTCTAGATTACTCTCTGATAAGAGAAGAAAGCAGAGTAGAATTATTAAAAATATTAGAATTACTTCCAAAGAAAAGCCGTGAAATCATAGAAAAAAGATATGGATTTCAGGGAGAAGAAGAAACTCTAGCAGAACTAGGAGAAGACTATCAAATGAGTTCAGAAGGGATAAGAAAAATAGAAAGAAAAGAATTAAAGAAATTATTAACATTTGCTCAAAGTAGAAATTTAAAAAGTTATTTAGAAGATTATAGTTAAGGAATTCCCAGAGAAAGGTATAAAAATAGTAAGAACTAAAAAAGGAATATAATTGGATATTCTTTTTTTAAATTTAAGAAAAATAAAATGTGAAAATGCAAATTTACTAACTTTATAAAAAATAGTTGACACACGAACAAATGTATTATATATTGGTATCAATCCCAGTTGCATTAGAAATGAAATAATCTAAAAAAGAAAGTTCAAGCAAGAAAGTATGGAAGAGCCTAGTTTCTATTAGAAATGATAATATAGAATTTTCTAGTTAGGAAAACAGAAAAAGTGAAAGAAATAAAGTTTAATGGTTAAAGTCAAAAAGATACGAAAGTTCTCGAAACAGATGATTTTATTCTGACTAGAAGAAAAGATATGATATAATATTATACAGATAAAGGCAGGAGAAAGTTATGACTAGAAAAAAAGCAGAATATGAAAATGAAGAGTTTTTAACAAACCAAATTATTACATATATAGGAAATAAAAGATCTCTATTAGACTTTATTGGAGAAGCAGTAGAATTAATTAGTAAAAAAGAAAAAAAAGATAAATTAAATATTGTGGATATTTTCTCAGGTTCAGGAATTGTGGCTAGATATTTAAAAAGATATGCCAATACATTAATTACCAATGACTTAGAAAGCTATTCATTAACAATAAATAAATGTTATTTATCAAATAAGAGTGAATTAAATATGGATCAATTAGTAAGCTATTATAACTTACTACAAGAAAAACTAAATGAAAAACTAGAGCCAGGTTTTATTTCTAAATTATATGCTCCTAAAGATTCTACTAATATAAAAGAAGGAGAAAGAGTCTTTTTCACAACACGTAATGCCGAATATATTGATACATGTAGAAAAATAATAGAAGACTTTCCAGAAGAAGTAAAGCCATATTTTATTGCACCATTATTATCGGAAGTATCAGTAAAAAATAATACAGCTGGAGTATTTAAAGGTTTCTATAAAAATAAAAAAGGCAAAGGTCAATTCGGCGGAGAAGGCCAAAATGCTCTAAGTCGTATTACAGCAGATATTAATATTCCTTTTCCTATATTTAGTAATTTTGAATGCAAAGTAATCAATTATCAAAAAGATGCTAATGTCTTGGCTAAAGAATTAAAGGATATAGATATAGTGTATATGGATCCACCTTATAACCAGCATCCCTACGGATCAAACTATTTTATGTTAAATGTAGTAAATGATTATAAAGAGCCAAAAAAAATCAGTAAAGTATCAGGAATACCAGATAATTGGAATCGTTCCAACTACAACAAAAGAAAAGAAGCCTTAACAGCTATGGAAGATTTGTGTAAAAATTTAAATGCTAAATATTTATTAATATCTTATAATTCGGATGGCTTTATTACCAAAAAAGAAATGACAGATATGTTAAAGAAAATAGGAAAAGTAACAGTTTTAGAAAAAAAATATAATGTATACCGAGCATCAAGAAATCTAAAAGACAGATCACTATATGTAAAAGAATATTTATTCATAGTAGAAAAGTAGGTGATGATATGGATGTAAAAAGAATAATCGAAATTATTAACAAAGAAGGAAGACAAGGTCCAAAAGATTTAAAAAGTAAAGAAGTATATACCTGGGTCAAAAATAAATTGAACATATCATGTGATGATTACAAAAAAGTTCTAGAAAGTAATGCAATCGATAATAGTAAAAGAAGTAAAAATAGGAATGCTTTCTTTGTAATAGATAAACATGGTAAATATCAACTATTTAAGTCAAATGAAGAAGAAATTAGAAAATATTTATGCTATATTGTAAGAGAAAATAAAGACATTACATCAGCAGAAGTGCGAAAAAAGTTTAAATTAATCTATCAAGAATATACAATAGTTGACTTGATGGATCAAAAGAACTTATCTTCAAAACAAGATATTATAGACCAGACAATAAGAAATATTTTAGTATCAAATTATGATAGAAAAAATAATAAAATACTTTTTAATAGAACAAAGACAACACCTTATAAATATACCTTAACAGAAGAAGGGTATCGTCTAGCAGAAGAAGTAGATATCTTACTTCAAGCACATAAAAATGAAGACTTACAAGCAGAACACGAATTGGATGGACTAGAAAGTATAGAAATAAATAAAGGAATAGGATATTACACAGAAGAAGAATTGCAAAAGATGTTTGAAGAAAATAAAAACTTTGATTTTTATACAGCTTATGATGAGTCATATCATGAAAAAGGTAGAATACCAACCGATCCTAAATTAAAAACAACAAGATTCTATCAAGTGAAATGTTGCTGTGAAAATGATAAAAATCACAAAACGTTTAAAACATCTATATTTCCCAATTTCTTAGAAGGCCATCATTTAGTACCAATATCAGCCCAGAGAAACTTTCCATCGATTAACCTAGATTGTATTCAAAATATAGTAGCACTATGTCCTAACTGTCATAGTAAAATTCATTTTGGTACAAGAGAAGAAAAAAAGGAAGTCTTTGATAAGATAGTACAATCTAGAAAAGAAGACTTAGAAAAAATAGGGTTTACAGAACCAATACTAAAAGTAATATTTGATATTTATTATTAAAAAATAAAAAGGAGAAAAAGCATGAGTTTAATAAATAAATTAGTATTAGGAATTTATAATAACCAATTAAAAGATGTAGATAAAAAACAAGAAAGTATGACCTGGGATAGTGAAGTTGCAATAGAGGAAAATATTCCTTATAAAGAAGTAAATGACAATTTATGTACATATGATTACATATATGCAAAAAGAGAAGTAAATCCGAATGCACTACCATTAATAATTAATATTCACGGAGGTGCTTTCTGTGGAGGAGATAAATCAATAAATAAGTATTACGGAGCATTTTTAGCAAGATATCATTTCCAAGTAGCAACACTAAATTATCATTATGCACCAGAAGGTAATTTAAAAAAGCAAGTACAAGATTGTATGGCTGGAATTACTAAAGTTGTTGAAAATTATCAAAAGGAAGAGTTCTTTTTAACAGGAGACTCATCAGGATCTGTTTTAGTATTATTGATTAGCCTGCTTTGGAATAATGAAGAAATGAGGAATACTTATGAAGTAGAAGTACCAAATGCAAAAATAAAAGCTTTAGGATTAACGGGAACACAAGCGGGTATTGATATGTTTCCTTCATTTATGAAACCATTTAACAAAGAAAATAGAAGACTAATATTAACTGGTTGCGAAGAAGTAGAAAAATATACCAATATAAAAGAATTATGGAATAATGAGATGCCAGCAGTTTTTATAATGAGTGCAGAAGAAGATGTCTGCTATCCCAATTGCAAAGACTTTGATCAATTCTTAACCGAAAAAAATCATCCTCATCAAAGCTTCTACTGTAAAAAGAAAGAGGAAGGAAAATTATATCATTGCTTTAATGTAATAAGACCAGACTTAAATTGTAGTAAAAGAATGAATGAAGCTATGATAAACTACTTCAATAATATAAGGTAGGGATGAAAATATGCCAAAAATAAGTATAATAGTACCGGTATTTAATTCAGAACAAGAAATAAAAGACTGCCTAGATTCGTTAGTAGAGCAGACAGAAAAAGACTTAGAAATTATTGTAATAGATGATAAATCAACAGATCATAGCCTAGAAATAGTAGAGAGCTATGCTAAAAACTATTCTAATATTAGGGTATATAGAAATGAACAAAATCAAGGCGTAAGCAAAACCAGAAACATTGGAATATCACTGGCAACCGGAGAATACATTACCTTTGTAGATAGTGATGATTATGTAAATCCAAATATGTATGAAGAATTGTATGAAGTGGCTAAAAGGTATAATGAACCAGAATTAATAACAACCGGAATCTTATTTGTAAAAGGAAATGAATATAGAACAAAAGACCTTGGTTTTTTAGGAAAATCATCTCCTAAGGTAATACATCCGATAGATAACGAAGAAGCAATATATGCTGAAAGTCCAACAGCATGCAATAAATTATTTAGAAAAGATACAGTGAAAGATTATAAGTTTTTAGAAGACTGTCTCTGGGAAGATATTGCATTTAGTTTTACTAGGTTTCTAGAAGCAGATACAATAGTAGAAGTGCCAACTCCAAACTATTTTTATAGAAGAGATATAAGTGATGGATTATCTTCTAAAAATTATAAAGAAAATGATAGAATAACGGATATTTTTAAGGTAGCAGATGAATTAGAAGAAGAATTAAAAAGAAAGGGAAAGTATGATTACTTTAAAGACCAAATAAAGCTACTACAAATAGCAGTATGCCTACAAAGAGTAGATGAAATTAATTACTGGGATACCTTAGAAGAAAAGAAACAGCTAGTAAAACAACATATGTTTGCAACAATCTATCAAAAATACGGAGACTTAGAGGGAGTAGATGATATTGTTCTACAATGTAAAGTAAACTTTAATACAATAGAAGAATATAGTTCGTTTTTAGAAATGAACCAATCCAAAAAAATAGTAGACTAATCTTAGAAAACAGAATATAATAATAAACCATGACGAAACAAGAGTTGAAAAGAAGTGATAAGATGAATAAAACATTAGATGTCTGGGCAATTCAAAAGCATCCAGAGGAACTATATACAGCGTTAGAAAATATTAAAACAGATCAAGGAGATTTAATTCTTTTTACGAATTTAAATAGTAATTTTCAATTAAATGGCCAAACAGTAGGCAGACAATTCGATACAGAGTTATATTATGTTGGCAAAGATAATGATGCTTTAATATTACTTCAAAAAGATGGAGAAGCTTCTGCAGAACAAATAAGAAATTATCTAGAGGAAAGAGGACTACAATATCATGAAGTATCTTTTAAAAAGGAAATGCTAAAACAACAATTAGAAGAATTAGATATCCCTGTTTCAAAAGAAATAATAGATGAAAATATTCCTGAACTTTGGTTTGCAAGAGAAGAGTACGTATTAAGAGATGCTCTTCAAGAAAGTATAAAATTAGGAAATACCAGCTGTGATTATTATCCTTTTGTAGAAGGTGTAATCGCCTTAAAATATGAAGAAAGCTATACAACGTCAAGACATTTATTAGATGGAAGAAATCTTTTAGGAGTAATTACTTTAGAAGATAAAATGATTTTAATGATTCACGGATCAGATCCAAGAAATTTAAAACCATCGCAAGTAAAGAAAATTATAGAAGAAATGAAAATTTCCTATAACGTATTACATAATAGAGAGTTTAACATAGAAAAGCCATATAAAGGAAAGGTTGCTATAAAAAAGAAATAGAAGTGATAAAATGGATAAAATAAAAGAGTTAGAAACTATCATAAAAGAGTCAAATTATATTGTCTTTTTTGGTGGAGCAGGAGTATCGACGGAAAGTGGTTTAAAAGACTTTAGAAGTAAAGATGGACTGTACCATGAAAAATACATATATCCGCCAGAAGAAATATTATCTCATCATTTCTTTTTAGAAAACACAGAAGAGTTTTATAAATTCTATAAATGTGAAATGAAAAAGTAAATTGCGCTTAAAAATTCGAAACTGAAATTTAATCTTTCACTCGTTTTAGTCAAGGACTGAGCTTGCCTAGTTCATCGAAGATCCTTGACTAAAAACTTTTATTATATAATTTTCTATGGCAAAAGTGCAGTCTTGTACTTTTGCTTATTTTTTATATAATATGTCCCGATATATTACTTGTATTTTATGAAGGAGGAATATTTTGTATACGAAAAGTACTAGTAATGTATATCAAAAACATTTAGATTTAAATAAAAGAATTAAAATTGAAAAAGGTATTGAAGAAAATTTGAACTTTTCTCAAATTGCCAAAGAAATTAATAAATCACCTAGAACTGTTTCTTATGAAATTTTAAAAAATAGAAACATCGAACATTGTTTATCCTGGGTTGGTAAATATAAAACTTGTGAAAAGACTTTAAAACCACCCTATGTATGTAATTCTTGTCCATCTAGAAAAGGCTGTAGAAAAACTAGATACTATTATTATGCTGAAGATGCACAAGGTAAATACGAAAAACTAAGAAGCGAGTCTAGAACTGGTATTGACATGACTTCTACTGAATTTAAAGAACTTAACAAAATTGTTAGTAACGAAATTAAGAATGGTCATTCATTCGCAATGATTATTAGAAATCATAAAGATGATTTTTCCGTTGGTAAAAGAACTTTATATAATTATGTTGAAAAAGGTTATCTAGATATTATTAATTTGGACTTGCCTAGAAAAGTTAGATATAAGAAACGTAAGAGGAATAACACAGATATACCTAAAAAAGATACTAAAATAAGAATTAATCGTACATACGAACACTTTAAGGATTACGTAAAAAACTATAACGATAATAATTTTAATATTAATATTGTTGAAATGGATACTGTTGAAGGCGTTAAAGGTGAATCACTACTTCTTACCCTTCTTTGGAGACAAGCTAATTTTATGTTAGCTTTCAAAATTGAAAATAAAGAACCTGATTCAGTTAATGCATTTTTTTCTTATTTAAAAGAGATTTTAGGATATGAAAAATTTCATGAATTACTTCCTATTATTTTAACTGATAATGGTATTGAATTTTCTAAACCTGATGAAATCGAATTTAATGGTTATCATGTTTATAAAACAAGATTGTTTTACTGTGATCCTGGTCATTCGGAACAAAAAGGTAAAATTGAAGTTAATCATGAATATATTAGAAGATTTATTCCTAAAGGCATTTCTTTTGATACCTATAGCCAAGATGATATAAATTTAATGTTAAACCATATTAACTCTGTTAAAAGAGATTCGTTAAGTGGTGATAATCCTTATACTTTAATGAAAGACTTTTTACCTAGAGAAATTATTGAGTTATTTGATATTAAAGAAATAAAACAAAAAGATATTATTTTAAAAAATAAATTATTTGATTACAAAAATAAAAGATAGCCTTTCGCACAAAAGCTATCAAGTTTGATATACAAGTAATATATCACCATACTGAAATTTAGTTATGCACGAAAAACCAGTGTATACTTTTTTTCATGCATTGAAATATTAAATTTCGGATATATATTAACATATTTATAGAAAAAATGGTAGTTTTTTTTGAAAAAACTGCCATTTACTCTTACAAATATGCTTTTAGAACAGAATCTGAAATTTAACTTTTCATTTCACGTAAATTCTATAAAGATAAATTAAATAGTTTAAATTATACACCCAATATTGCTCACATTGTATTAGCAAAGTTAGAAGAAAAAGGATTATTAAAAGCAATCATTACCCAGAATATTGATGGTTTTCATCAAATGGCAGGATCAAAAAATGTATTAGAGTTACATGGATCTGTACTTAGAAACTATTGTATGAAGTGCCATAGATTTTATAATGCAGAGTATATTTTTTCATCCCTAGGTATTCCAAAATGTAGTTGCGGAGGACTAATAAAACCAGAAGTGGTACTATATGAAGAACCATTAGACGATGAAATATTAAAAAAAGCAATAAAAGAAATATCTAATGCAGACACATTAATTATTGCTGGAACATCTCTAAATGTATATCCAGCAGCTGGATTAATCAATTATTTTAAAGGAAAACACTTAGTTTTAATTAATAAAGAAAAAACACAATATGATACTATATGTGACTTAGTAATTCATGATAGTATTGGAAAAGTAATGGAAAAAATAGGAATGAATTTTTCGTGAATTTTTAGATTAAATGCAGGTTTATGAAGAAACATTTAATTTACAAGACTTTTTGCTGCTTTGTAATATAAA
>CALVYD010000022.1 GCA_944371995.1 uncultured Bacilli bacterium | reverse complement strand
TAAATTGCTTGGAAGATATTATATCAGTTATAAATCTTAGTGCACAACTTCTGTGCACTTCATTTTTTAAAATACGAAAAACTATTTTATACAAGAAAAAACGTTAAAAAATAGTTTTTTTTTCTGTGATATGTTATAATAAATTATAAAAGAATAAAGATGGCGTGGTGGAGAAATGAAAACAGCAAAAAAAGTAGTAAAATCAATTGGTTATTTATTTGTTGGTATGCTCGTTGCTCTATGCATATATACATTTATCGCAACAGACATCCTAAAAAAAGATTATGCCAATGTGTTTGGATATACTTATTTCGTAGTAGCAACCGGTTCTATGTCTGGAACTATTGAAGTAAATGATGTAGTAATCGTAAAATTAGGTAAGGATGTAAATGTCAATGATGTAATTACCTATCAGGGTGAGCAAGGCGAGTTTATTACACACCGAGTAGTAAAAAAAATAGGAAATCAAATAATTACCCAGGGAGATGTAAATAACACAGAAGATGATCCTATTACCAAAGATGATGTAGTAGGAACGGTAAAAATGGTAATATCACCAAGTTCCGTTTTAAAACTAATTGCAGTGCTACTGATTGTCTTTATACTATTAGCTTTCCTTAACTTTGATAAAATCTTTAAAAAGTTTGTAATTGGAGAAGATACAAATACAAAGAAAGCAGTAAAGGGTAGTGTACCAGAAGAATTATTTACCACAACACCAGTAAAAAAAGAAGAAAAATCAACTGGCAACACAGTAAATATTCCAATAAGCGAAGTATTACAAATTCAAAAAGACCAAGAACTAGCAGAAGTAGAAGATGAAATAGAAGTTTTAGAAGTAGAAGATGTCATTGATATTGATGATAATAATATTGTAAGAAAAGAAAGAAACAGTGCGAAAGAGAAAGAAAAAGAACTTCTAGAGCAAGTCCTAAACTTACTAAGAATTAAAAATGATACGTTAACTATTACTAAAATGAATAAAAAATGGTTAACAAAATATCAATATGTCTATAAACTAGCTCAGATTCTATCGATAGGAGATACAAAAGAATTAGAAGAGACAATAATGCATCCTACATTTAAGGAAATCTACGACTACGATCTAGAACGAGCAGGACTATATGAAAACTTAAGAAATAAAATCTATGAAATGCCAATCTATGTATTCTTAAGAATCTTAACATTTGCTATTCTTTATAACGATCCAACATTTTTTGATGGAGTATATAAAATATTAAAATATAAAGTTCAAATTGATAAAGATAGTCACTTTAAAGAAATAAAGAAAAATGATACTTATGCTAAAAAACAAATACGTTCACTAATATCATTTATGCAAAAAATATCAATCAAATTTGATAATAAAAAAGTCTTTGAATTAGAACGTATAGAACGCTATGTAAAATTAAAGAATTATGTAAATCATTAAAAGGAGGGAAATGCGGTGAAGAAGTTAGAATTAAAAAATTCTGCAATAATAAAGATATCATGTATCTTCGCCATAGTAATTGCTAGTTTTGCAATTATTAATCTCTTCACTGCAACAACAACTCTAAGTAATATTGCTGAAGTCTGGGATGGAGTAGAAGTAGCTACTTCATTTTCTGCTGGTAATGGAACAGAAGAGAATCCCTACCAAATAGCAAATGGTAGCGAACTTGCTTATTTAAAAAAAATAGTAGAAGAAAATCTACTTACTGACCTAAAAGAAAAATATTTCATACTAGCAAATGACATAGATTTAGGAGGCCATATCTGGCAAGGAATAGGAATAAATAATACAGAAAATGTATTTACAGGACACATAGATGGACAAGGATTTTCTATTAAAAACTTTAAAATAGAAACACCAACAGTAATAAATAATGTCGACTATTATAGTTTTTTCAATACCGTAACAGAAGCACAAATAGAAAACATAAACTTTAATAATGTAGAAGTAAAGACAACCTCATCAGAAAATCCTATTACCCTAGGATTAGTAGTAGGACAAACAAATGGTGCAACAACAATAAAAAATATCGCCATTCAAAATGCAACTATCAATATTGAAAATACTTTTGCAAAACAAGAAAACAAAATTGGCGGAGTAATTGCCGAAACTAGTTCTGATACAGTAGCAGAAAATATTTATATAAATGCTGAAATCAAGGATACGAATGCCAATAGCTTAGGAACAGTATTTGGTACTTTAAGAGGAAAAGCAAAGAGGATAATTACACAAGTAACATATACTAACTTTTTATCTGTAAACGTACAAGAGTATGCAACAATGGAAGAAGGTGCCAACCTAGAAGAAGAATATAAATTAGTAAATAATGGAACTTCACTTTATATTCAAAATCAATCAGAAATATCAATAGAAAATTTACTAGAAACATTAAACTTAAATATAGATAGTAAGTATACCTGGGTACAAGAAGAACTTACATTAAAGGTTACTATGAAGTCGGTAGCAACAATCCAACAAGAAAATATTCCAGTACAATTTGCCTTTGGTAGAAGTGCTGATATTCCACTGCATGAATCGGGAATTACTAATACCACAGTCTATGTAAATGATTTAGAAAGTGACTATAATTATTATCAAGGTCTAAATTATACAGAATCTAAAACAGGAGCTTTACCAACAGGAAATAATCAATCATTATATAGTGATGCAAACTTAGTAAAAGTATATATAAAATATAGTGGAGAAGATATAAATGATGCTAATTTAATAGGACGTGTTAGCCTAGAAGAGCAACAATATGAATATATATACTATAAATATTATGTAGTAGAAAATAATTACGTAACTATAGAACTAATTGATAATCCATTTGCAAATCGTCCAAATGATAAAGGATTTAATGGCTGGGTAACAGATTATCCAAATGCAGTAATTTCATTTGATGAAGAAACATACACAAGATATGTAACAATACCAGTAACTTATACAAATGGAGTTCCAGATACTATTAACATCACTTTCTACAGTAGCTGGTTAGATGCTAATATTTATGAGATGACTAGAAATAATACCTGGGATGAAGCATCGAGTGCCCTAAAAAGTACGGGAATGGTTCTTCTAACCGGACAAAGTGTTGGTTATGAAGACATGAGTAATTACTATGTATATGGAGGAAATGTTGGTTTTGGTAGAACTTATCCAACCGGTGCTTATGATAATAGATTAAACTCAGTCGGAAATAACTATTGCTTTAGTTTCGGAGGATGTACTTACTACTTGCAAAGTGACTCTTCGGAATATGATCCTTCAAAAACTTACTATAGATTTAATGGAAGTAGATTAGAAGAATACACACCACAAATGGTAGATAGTGGAGATTTAGAAAATGTTCCATATGGAAGTCTGGCAACAGGGTTATATAAAGAGGTAACGTTAAGTAGAGGAACATCCTTAGAAGGATATTATAACAATTTAGGTGTTGAACAGACATCAGGAACTTGTACACAAGATAGTTGTAAATATTATGAATTAGAACAATATTATAATGCTGATGGAACAGTAAATACAGTAACTAATGGTTCAAACTATTACTATTTTGTAACAAGAGATATGAATATCGTAGTAGCAAGAACAGATATTAATACAGCATGGACCATTGCAAAACCATTTACTTTAACAGGATTACATAACGGACATGATTATTCTGATAATAATTATTACATTAATAATAACGCCATATCAATCAATGCTGATACCAGAATAGAATATATTGGCAGTTATACTAGTAGAACCTTCTCTAATCGGAATGCATCAGGAAGTAGAGGAGCTAGCAATATTATCTATGGTAACTGGCATAATCTAAAAATAGGTAGAGGTATTAAAACAAGAGGTAGAAACTATGTCTTTGCAGATAGCATTATAGGTGGTGGAAATAATGGAACCGGTAGTGCCCGTAATGTGACAAAGTACAAACTAATTATAGAGTCAGGAGCTTATAACACAACCGGTATTGTCAACGGTGGAACTACTTCTAATATAGATGATTATGTAGAAGCGAAAGCAATCTATGGAAATGATTATGACAGAATTAGCAATAATAATGATAATCTAGATGTCTATTTCAGTGCAGTTGGAAGTTGGGGAGGAGATCTTCACTCATCATCAGATGCTAATATACTGGCTATTGACTTAACAGTAAAAAGTGGACAATTTGGAAGATCAAAATCTGATGTTAGTACAGGGTTATACGTAGGAGGACGTTCCTACGGAGACCATTACGCACCAAAAAGAACAATCATTGAAGGTGGCTGGATCTATAATGTCAATGGAGGACCGTTAGTAAGTGATGATGTAAGTGACCAAATCGCAACATATACCTATATGAAAGGTGGACAAGTAGATTTTATCTTTGGAGGAGCTGGAACTTCAGAAACCTATGGACATAGAGTCATAGGTGTAACCGGAGGAACAGTAAACTACAGCGTATTTGGTGGAAGTAATGGATACGAAGGACGTACTGGAGACGGAACATTAGATGGTTATGGTTTTGTCTATGTCGGAGGAAATGCTACTATTGGAAACGAGGACTATAATTTATCGACTTCTGATGCCTGGGGAGTTGAAAAAGGTTCTGTCTTTGGTATTGGAAATGGAAAACAAAATTATGATAATATTGGTTCTAATTCAGGTTCTATTGTTATCATCGATAAAGAAGCAACTATCAACGGAAATGTCTATGGTGGTGGAAACTATGGTTATGTAGGAATACAAAACCAAGCAACGACTAACATTAAGATAAATGGAGGAACAATAAAAGGATCTGTCTATGGTGGTGGAAATAACAATGGAGCAGGAAGTAATTATATTGACGCAACAATAAATATAGAAATGACTGCTGGAACAGTACAGGGATCTATATATGGTGGTTCTAGAGCTAAAGGAACAATCTATGGAAGTAGTACTGTAAATATCTTAGGTGGAGCAATCTCAACAGATATCTACGGTGGAGGAGAAGGAGGATATACCAATTCGAATTCACCAGGAACATTTGTAAGAGATAACATATCGGTAAATATAGGAACCAGCGATGCAGGACCAACAATTACCGGTTCTGTTTATGGCGGTAGTGCCTATGGTAGTGTAAATGGGACAAGTAATAATGGAAGCGCTAATAATAAGTCCACTAATGTAACAGTAAATCAAGGAGTAATAAAAAAATCAGTTTTTGGTGGTGGTAAAGGAAATGACCAATATACACCAAAAGTATATGGAAATATCACAGTAACAATTAATAATGGAAGCATTGGAAATGTATTTGGTGGAAATGATGCTGCTGGAAGTCCAAGTAATAACGATGTTGTTTATTTAAATGGCGGAATCATCGAAAATGCTTATGGTGGAGGAAATGAAACCGGCCAAACTATAACGAATATTTACCTTCAAGGAGCACAAGTAACAAAATTGTTTGGAGGATCGAATCAATCTGGTACAGTAAATACAGCTAATGTAGAGGTATCTTCTGGAACATCACAATATGTCTATGGTGGTAATAACAGTGGTGGAACAACAAGAGTTGCTAATGTCACAATTACCGGAGGAACAGTAACAAAAGAAGTCTATGGTGGAGGAAGTAAAGCAGACACTGATGAGACTCACTTATATTTAGGAAATGCCATTTTAAATGATGTTTATGGTGGAGGAGAATCCGCAAGTGCTACCACAACAGCAACACAAATTGAAGGAACAACCATCACAAACTACTATGGCGGATCCAACAAATCAGGTACTGTGGATACGACAACGACGACGATGAGCTCTGGAACAGTTAGTAACATATATGGTGGAAATAATATTGGTGGAAACTCAAATACAGCAACTATCACCATAGAAAATGGAACCATAGGTACAATATATGGTGGTGGAAATCAAGTAGCTTCTTCATTTGCCAATATTAATATTAACAATGGTAATATTACAAATATCTTTGGTGGAGGAAACGAAGCTGGTCTAAATACCGCAACCATAAATGTTGCTGCAGGAGCAATCGGAAATATTTATGGAGGATCTAACCAATCTGGAAATATTACCAAAGCAACGATTACAACCGAACATAATCCAACTATCACAATCGATAATATCTATGGTGGTAACAACATGGGAGGACTAACTTCCAGTGCTAACCTAGATATCAATGGAGGAGTAATCGGAAATATCTACGGCGGAGGAAACGAAGCAGAAGTAGAAACGCCAGTAGTAGAGATAGACAATGCAACGGTAACAAATGTCTTTGGCGGAGGAAACAAAGCACAAGTAACAGGAGATACTAAGGTAACGATTGCAAATAGTATGATTTTAACTAATGTCTATGGTGGAGGAAACGAAGGAGAAGTAGCTGGAAATACAGAAGTACTATTAAATAGCAGTACTATTTTAGGAAGTGCATATGCCGGAGGAAACGGAAGAACGGCCATTGTAAATAGAAACACAACAATTACCGTAGAAAATAATACGGTGGTAGGGTCAACTACTTCAAAAGCACCACATAGTGGATGCGTCTTCGGAAGTGGTAATGCCGCAGCAACTGGTACAGAAGCACAAAATAATTCTCTAGCAACCGTAAATATCGTTGGAGCAAAAATCTATGGTAATGTCTATGGAGGAGCAAACACCTCAGTCGTTTATGGAAAAACAGATACCAATATCGGAACAAATGCAGTAAATATTGATGGATTAACCGAAACTTCCATCGATATTGGAGGAACAGTCTTTGGTGGAGGAGAAGCCAATGCCGCTGGAGACGAAAACTACGACTTCTCATTCATCTCTGTAACAGGAGCAATCGATATTGATATCGATGGTAAAAATTATCTAAATAATAATCATGACTTCATCATATCAGGATCAATATTTGGTTCTGGAAATGCATCATCTTCTAGCGGAACCAGTGAAATCTATATAGCAAACTTAGGAACAAGAGAAAATCCAAGTAAAAACATCTCTATTCAAAGAGCTAATACTGTCGTACTAGATAACACGACTATGGAACTAGAAGGAACAACCGATAGAACAAATGAATATTCGGATATCGAATATTCCCTAAACCGAATTGATGAATTAACTATAAAAAATAATACGATGTTATTATTACAAAGAAATGCTAACTTGCTACAAAAATTTAGAAGTACTGTGGATATCGATGGACAAGAAGAAAAAGCTACGGTAATTATCAATGATGATACAAAAACAGTAACTAAAAATGTAGATAATCGCCTATATTTGTTAGCAAACAGAAACTTAAATGTTACAACCAATGAAGCCGCAACAGCCTATGGAGAAGTATATGGAATGACTTTCTTCGGAATGTATCAAAGTTATGGAAATGGTTCTTTCTCTTATGGTTTATATGAAGACTCTGTAAACTATGGAGATAGTGGTGATGCAGGAGATATTATCATAGGAGGTTCTTATGTACTAGGACTTCACAGCCTAAATCACGACATAACAGTAGATGGCTTCTATAGTAACTTTATAGATGATGCCTATACGGAAATATCAACAGCATATATCGATCCAACGCCACCAGACTCTAACTACTACATGTGGACAATTGGTATTTCTGCAATCAATTATTCATTTGCCATGACAGCATCAAAATATTCATCTCTTGGTACCTATGAATTATCAATGAGGGAATTCTCACAAGGAGATACAACCTTCGAAGTAATCGGCTTTAACTCAGAAGGACTAACCTCTGGTGTAGAACTAATTGATTCCAACGAAGTACCAAAAGTAGCAGATACCGAAGAAGATGCTAACAGTATCTTAGGTCTTTCTATGAAGAGTGAAACTAGTGAATGGACATCCTATGGTACTACCAAACTATTAAGTGAAAATAACGGAACATATACCGGAAATAAAACTTATAGAACAGATAGCCAAGCACTAGCACCATCACTCATGTTCTATCTATATCATGCAAAAAATATTACTCTAAATCAAGAATTAGGTACAGTCGTAGTAACATTGCAAGCAAGAACACCAATCAATGAAATAGAGTATGATGTTCAGCTAATCACCGTAACTATTGATTTAGTTGCCAGAAACTATGATGATGGTAATTCATACGATGCCAGTATCACTTATGATAAAAAATATGAAATGCCAGCAGCAACGACAGTAAACATTACCAATCAAAGTCAATTTACTGCCTATTTCGATTTATTTGCATCAAGTGATACTTTCGAAGATTTTTATGGTCGTGGAAATACGAACTATCATGCTTTAGTAACAGACTATGCTCTACCAGTAGGCACGCAAATTACAATGCTAGACTATAGTAAAGAAGGAACTCCAAAATATTATTATTACACAATTGATGAAGATGATTATAATAGAGCTCTACAACAACTAGCAACAGATAATGAAATTACTTATCGTCTAAGTAATTTCATAAAAATGGGAAGTACCAGCACAAATAATACCTACGATGATAAAGAAGCAAATAAATCATACTATGATGAAGATAAAAAACGTACAATGGAAGAGTTCTTATTTATCTTTGATTTCAAAAATACGAACATCACAGGGGATGAATTAAATAAATATATGAGATTTGAGTTAAGAAATCAAGAAGATAGAACAGTAGTTACAGTACTAGGTATTAGACAAAACTTAATGTACTTTAACTTATATAAAAGTAGTAACATGGTTCTAAATCAAGAAGTAACTCCAGATAATACATATATTTACCCTGGAACTGCTAGACATATTGCTTATTCAACAGCAATTACTTATGATCAGACAGGAAATCGTGAATCTATTATCAATACAAACTATGAATCAACAAGCATGGGAGTAAATGTTACTTTATATGATCAATCAGGAACACAAATAAGTTCCAGTCTATTAACCGGAACATCGATTCGTATGGATGGAGTGGAATACTTTGCGGATAGTGAAGGAGTATTTAGAATAAAACTAGCAGGTAAAGTATCCAACTTAAATAAAGACCTATATTTCTTAACAGATGAAAGCTTACCGGCAGGAAAATATAAAATGGTATTTACCTTATTTGCATCTTCAGATGGCTTGCACAACTCTGGTAATTTACAATATGTAGAAAAGACGTTAGATGTAACAGTAGTACCATCAGATAATGCGATTAAAGTAACAGGTGCTGACGAACAAAAGGTAATCGATGGAATAACAAGATTGAATGAACAAGATAGAAGCGATGCAACTTATAGAATCGCCGCAACAGAAAGCTTAACCAGTCCAAACCTACGTGTTGCACTATATAAGAGAAATATAGATAATAAAGACACCACAGTATATACAGAAGTAAGTATGGATGAAGTATTTGTACATACACTAACATCACCAGTTGATAATGGCTTAACTCCAGGAACACCATATGAATTAATAGTAACAAATGGAATAGGACCTCAAACAGAAGTAACGATGAGTTATGCAGAAAATTTAACCAGTGGAACTTATCGTATTGTATTCAGATTATATGATCAAAATCAATTAATAGATGAAGATTATGAATACATAATTATTAAAAAACTAGATTAAAACAAAAAGGAACTACTACTAGTTTCTTTTTAATATAGAATACTAGTTTTAAATCTTGAAAAAAGCTAATAAATATGTTACTCTAAAATAGAGTAAAATAGAAGAGGGTGAACAGATGAAAAAATTCTTAAAAGGTTGCTGGGGAGTATTACAAGTGATTATTATTGTGTATGTAATTTGTATTACAGCATGCCTATTATGTAAAAATAAATACGGGTTTACACAATTAGGAGATATGACACTAATTACAATCAATGAAGATTTACAACAATATTTACCAGAAACAAAAGAAAAAGATTTATTACTAGTAAAAGAGACAAAAAATGATATGAATGTTGGCGATAAAATTTATTATTATGCAACAGCAAACAACGAATATATTATAAAAACAGCACACATTAAAGAAGAGATAACATCAGATGAAAATATGTCTTTATATAAATTAGATGATGCAGATGAATCAACAATCGCAACAAATAGAGTGATTGGAAAATATTCTACAATATATAATAATATTGGAGGAATTTTAGATATTCTAGAGTCAAGATTAGGGTTCTTATTATTAGTTATTTTACCTATTCTTTTAATCTTTATGTATCAAATATATGCATTGATTATAGTGATTAAATATGGCGAGGAAGAAGCAGAAGAAGAATTAAAACAAAAAAAGCAAAAAGAAAAAGAAGTAGAATTACTATAAAGATTAAGCAATTAATCTTTTTCTTTTTGTAACCAAAAGGTTGTGTTATAATATCATTAGAAAGGTAGAGTAAGATGAAAACAGTAAAAAAACCTAAAACGATAGCTTTAATAATAGTAATATTAATCTGTCTTTTATATTTAAAAGGTAATAGTACATATACATCTTATGAATCAGAAGTAACTGGAAATGTAGAAAGTGATATTGCAGATTGGAAAATTAAAGTAAATGATACCTTAATTACGACAGAAACTGAACAAGTAATTAATATTGATTCCATAAGCTGGGAATCTAACCATACAAGAGATGGAAAAGCATCGCCTGGTGCATCAGGAACTATAGAGATAACGATTGATCCTACCTCAACAGGAGTAGCTTTTGACTACGAGCTAACAGTAATTGATCAAACTGTAGACCCTACAAAAATATTAGTAGTAAATGAAATAGATAGCGACGTAGGAAAATTAGATAAAATAGACAATACTTATCATGGTAGTATGTCATTGAATGATATTAAAAGCGGTAAAAAAGAGAAGTTAACTATGTATGTTAAATGGGAAGAACATGGACAAGACACAGTAGTAATACCAGAAGAAGAAACTCAAACTACAGATTTTATAGAAATGAGTTTTAAAGTCGTACAGAAAAAATAAGGAGGAAGTAAAATATGCTAAAGGGAAAGTACAAACTAAAAATACTAAATAAATTTAAAAAAGAAAACATAGCATATTTTGAAGAAAAGAAAAGATTTGTAATTGTTATTTTAGTCATGTTCCTAATTATTTTTATTGCAGTAAAACTGTTTCAAATAGCTTATGCATCCTATGAATCTACAGCAAAACTAAATGCCAATATTGAAAAAGCTGTCTATATATTAAAAGAAGGAGGAATGGAGTTTAATATTGATTTAAATAAAATAGAACCCTCTCCAGATCCTTATATATATAAGTTTAGCATTTCAAACTTTAATGGGAATAAACATAGTGATGTAGATATCGAATATAGTATATCTCTAACAACTACAACCAATCTACCATTAACATATGAATTATATAGAAATGAAAATTATGATGATGAGAATGCAACCAATCTATTTAAAAACATGACAGTAAAACAAGATATAGATGGTGCTTGGTATAACTATTTAGAAGGAAAAGAACAATACTATTTTCCATATGAAGAAGACTTAACAGATATATATACATTAGTAATCTATTTTAAAGAAGAAAATAAGATGATAACAGATTATGCAGATAGTATAGAAAATATTGAGGTAAAATTAGATTCACATCAAGTAACAGAATAGAGGTGTAATATGAATTTTATAAGGACGCATAAAAAATTAAGTATCATAGTATTAATCGTTGCACTAATATTATTCCTTTATGGTACTACATTAGCGCGATATATTTATAATACAATTCATAATTACATCTTAGAAAGTAAAGAATTTTATTTTAATAGTACAGTATTAGATATGAATACAAAACAATATAAAATTAATAACTGGGACGGTGTTAGCAACTATGTATTAACAATAGATGTAAATAATAAGAAGAACTCACTAAAAAGTACATCCAGCGATATCTCCTATAACATAGAAGTATCCTGTCCAGATACAGTAGAGTGTAGATTAAGTAAAACAGAAGGCATCATTTATCAAACTGCCGGAACGGATAGTTATCAAGTAACTGTAATACCTAGGAATAACTTTTATGAAGGAGATGAAATCGAAGTAACAACAACCGCAACGTCGACCTCTCCTTATGTAAAATCCCTATCAGCAACCTATACCATTGGTATTGAAACAAGTAATTTTACTTACGACATAACTGATGCTAAAAATGACAAATTCTTAACACTAAATCTAACGAATGCCCTAACTTATTATAAGGTAGAGAAAGCTTTTGGAGCATATCAAGAAGGAGATAGGCTTTCAAACGAAGAATATCAAACATTAACGGACGCAGAAAAAGAAAATTGTTTTTCTGCCAAAGTAACTCTAACAATACCAACAAGAGAAATATATTTAGACATGACTAATAAAAATTATCTAGCAAAAATATCTGGCTCTGAACAGACAGAAACCATTGATGGTTTTAACTATGTTAAAGAATTTAGCTTCAAGATGGAAGCAAGTTCTAGTGAAAAAGTAATGTTTTATAAAGAAGATATCACCAAGGATTATACTTATCCTATAAAAAATGACAAATCTATCATAACAGTAACGGTAGAAACTGCAGAATAGTCTTTGAAACAAAAAAGATATGTGTTATAATTTACCTAGCATAAAATAAGGAGGAGAAAAGATATGAACTTAGTAACTAAATATTTAGAATATAAGAAAAATAAGTTAATTTCATACGGACTAGCGCTTTTCTCTGACTCAGAATACCATGATTTTTTAATAGAGTGCTTAAAAAAATATATCAATAATTATATAGAAGTGAAGTATCATCAAAAGTTTGAGACCGTATCTGATAATGCCGAAGTAACGAAAGAAGTAATAGAAGAAGAACAAATGGGAATGAGACTAGAATTATTAGATGACTTATCAGTAAAAGAAATTATAGAAACAAACGAAGGATATATTAGAAAGCAAGAACTAATTAATATTTCAGCATTAATTGCTAAAACTATAATAAAAATAGATACTCTAGATCTAACAGAAGAAAATAAAGAAGAAAAACTAGACAAAGTATTAAAAGAGGCAAGTAAAGAATTCACTCTACGCCAAAATGCCAAAACATTAATAGTAAAAATATGGAGAGAACAAGGGTCAACAATAAAGAAAATATTGACACCAAAAGAAAACTTTACCTTAAACTTAATACCCTATGAAAATAATATTAAGGAAGTAAAAATAATTCCCAAAATAAAGCAGTTAAATATGTATAAAAAAAGTCTAGTAGAAAGAGTATATCAAGAAGAAAAAGTAACATACGAAAAAATAAAACTAATGTTAATATTACTAAATCAATTAGTATTAGAAAAATTAATAAAAAAAGAAGAAATAGGAAATTACATAGTAATAATTCCTGACGAAATATGGACAAAAAAACAAAAAATGGAAGAACTTTATGAACTATTAGAAGATAAGATTTTAAAAGAACATATTCTATTAGGAATCACTTATAATACGATAATAGCCAGTAAGACAATCCAAGAAAAAAGAAAAGAAAAATATAAGTTCATCTGTCTTCAGGATTTTACACACATTAATGATATCCCGACAAAAATAAATAATATTGATACTTCTAATTTATTTGATTATTTAATGGTAACATCATATAAAGATAAAGACTTTAAAGAATTTGAAAATATAGAAGTAACGACAATGAAAGGAATTTTATTTAGTAAGGAAGGTTAAGTATGAATACATTTATAAGATTTTTATATGAATTTATGTCTGTTTTCTTTAATGGCCTTTATACCATAGGTAAAGGAATTGTATCTGGAATTGCTCAAATGTTTAATATCAGTGAGTATCTATACATCATTCAATTTTATAAAAGTGATTTTAAAGTATCAGAATGGGTATTAGTAATTGTTGCTATTGTTGTACTAGTGATATTATTAGGGTTAATCATAGCCCTAGGCTGGTTACTAATTAGAAAGTATATTAGATTTAGGAAGACTTTAGTAGAGCAAGAATCAATGTTAGCAGAAATTGGCGAATTAAATAAGAAAGTAGCAAGCCTAGTAAAAGAAAAAGAAGAAATACTAGCAATGAAAGTTTCTCAATTAGGACTAAAACCAGGAGAAGCAGAAATTTTAGATGAAAAAGATAATAAAGATAAACAAGATGAAGTAGAAACATTAGAAGATGATGGAAATTATCGTTTCTCTAAACTGCATGCCATTGACTTACAATTTAAAGATTATAAAGTCCAAAATTATAATAATACATTCACTCTAGAAGAATTAGTAGAGCTATTTAGAAACTTTGCCGCATCAAAATTAAGACTTTATTATACAACGAATATGATAAGATTATTTATCTCATCTCTATCAGCAACCAAATTAGTAATATTACAAGGTATTTCTGGTACTGGTAAAACATCCCTTGCTTATGCCTGGGGAAAATTTATAAAACGAGATGCCATTATTGCATCCGTACAACCATCTTGGAGAGACCGTACAGAGTTATTTGGTTACTTCAACGAATTTACAAAGAAGTTTAACGAAACAGATGTCTTAAAAGGAATGTATATTGCAGGATATACAGATGATGTCTATGTAACCGTACTAGATGAAATGAACATTGCTCGTGTCGAATATTATTTTGCAGAAATGTTATCTATTCTAGAAATGCCTAGTCGTGATGAATGGGTAATTGAATTAGTTCCAAGTAGCTGGGATAACGATCCAAAGAAGTTAAAAAATGGTAAATTACAAATTCCAGGAAACATGTGGTATATAGGAACAATCAATAACGACGACTCTACATTCGCTGTAACTGATAAGGTATACGACCGTGCAATGCCAATCGATATCAATGACAAAGGACAACCATTCACACCAACAGATACAGAAGCTATGAATATAAATAGCTCTTATCTAGAAGGATTGTTTGCTGAAGCTAAACAAAAGCACCCTCTATCAGAAGAGATGGAGAAAAAAATTAATGATATGGATGACTATGTAATCAAACATTTCCGTATTGCTTTTGGTAACCGTATCGTAAAACAAATGCGAGACTTTGTCGCAACCTATATTGAATGTGGTGGAACAGAAGTAGATGGAGTAGATTATTATATTGCAAGAAAGATATTGAGAAAATTTGAACAGTTAAATCTAGCTTATATTAGAGATGAAATCGATGGCTTTATCGACTATTTAAATAAAACATTTGGAAAAGACAACTTCAACGAATGTAAAGACTACTTATTAAGACTAAAGAAATTAGTATAGAATAAAGGAGGGTAACATATGGAAGAGGAAGTAGAACTATTAGAAGAAAATACCAGTAGTGACTTATTTTTAAATAATATAAATGCGATATTATCAGTAAAAAAAGATTATGAAAAAAAAGAATATGACTATGAATGGATTGATATGATAGATGAGACTCTTCCATATCTAGATAATATTTTACGTAATCCTAAAAGATTTATTATCAACGAAGAAGAAGTAGTACAAGTAGAAAAGTCAAAGAAAGTAACGGTAGAAAGTATCATTCACTTAACACAACATACCAACTATATTCAAAAAATAGAAGATAATGGTGATGTAAAACCATCTAAAATATTGAATATTAATAAAGAAGAAAGTCTAGATACCTATGAAAATAGATTTGTCTATACCTTAATTAATAATACCAGAACATTCTTTGAACAAAGAAAAGCAGTAACAGGAGATTTTTCTTATTTTAAGGATAAAAAAGAATTAAAATATGAAGCAAATACTCAGATTGGTACGGAAGAAGTAGAACTATCTCTAAACATATCATCTAGAAATGAAGCAAAATTAGAAACTGAAAAGAAAGACTCTAATGAATCAGTAGCCGACAGATTAAAAAGAATAAAAATACAACTTGATGGTTTTACGGGAACAGAACTAATGCAAACATTATCAAGATTACATGTAGCACCTGTCCGTTCACCAATTAGAAAGACAAACGTTATCTTAAAAAACCCTAATTTCCAAAAAGCAGAAGCACTATGGAATTATATCCAAATGTATGAAGAGAAAAATGTAAATGAAAAAGAACATAAAGATTATTATGATGAAAGTAATCTAAAAACAGAGTATAATAAAGCATTTCTAGAGTTATATCTAGCAAATAAGGTCTTAGACTATGAAGCAAAACCATTAACTGAAAAAAAATTACTACAGCAAATGATAAATCGTATGATTGAAAATATATTAGATTCTAATTCTGAAATGACAGAAAAAACAATTAAGGAGTTATTTGAACAGCAATTAAAATTAATAAAAGAAGCAAATGAAGAAAAAAAGAAAAAAATCAAAAAGCTATTATTAGAAAAGCTTGAAACAGAGCAAAATAATTATATAAAAGATTGGAGCATACTAGAGGAGACGAGACTATGTTAAGAAAGATATTAGATAGCAAATACTTTCAAATTCCCTATAAAATAGTAAAAACAATAATTATTATTGTCATGGTAACTTACGTAGCTTTTGTGGTTGCTCAAAGAGTAAGTGGAAATAAAAGTATTTTTGGTTATCGTATTTTTACAGTTGCAACTGGAAGTATGATTCCAGACTATGACATAAATGATGTTTTAGCAATCAAGGAAGTAAATTCGAATGAGTTAAAAATAGGAGACGATATTACTTATCTTGGAAAAAAATTAGATGTTAATGGAAGAATAGTTACCCATAGAATTATTGATATAAAAATCGAAAATGGAGTAAAAAAGTTTATAACCAAAGGTGTAAACTCCGCAGCTGAAGATCCTGCTATAACAGATGATCAAATTTATGGTAAAGTATTAGGAAAGATTCCGGTAGTAACAGAAATTAATCACATTATAAAAAACCAATATGGTTTCTTCTTCTTAATTTTTCTTCCTTTAGTAACCGTTGTATTTCTAGAAATTGCTGATACAGTAACAGAAATAAAAACAGAAAAGAAGAAGGTTGAGGACAATGAAAATGTGGAAGAAATTATTTAAATTAAATCAACCAGTAGAACAAAGAAGAAAAAGTAGAAGAAAAACGATTATAAGAAGCTTATTACTAATTGCTTTTTTACTAATAGTTAATACGTTTGCTTGGTTTACCTATATTACAAAAGCCAATCTATCTATCAATGGAAGTGTAGTATCCTGGGAAGTAAGTTTCTTAGATCAAAACAGTATCGTAAAAGATGTAGATATTGCAATTACGGATATGAAACCAGGAATGATGCATTTTTCCAAGACAATTGATATTGTAAATAACAGTGATGTAGCAGCAAAATTTACCTACAAAATAACATCAGTAGAGTTTTTAGGAACAGAAATATTTCAAGGAGAAGAAACAGAAGCAATAAGACAGAAGTTAGAGCAAGAGTTTCCTTTTACGTTAAAGATGATAGTAGGAAAACAAGATTTAGATTTAACTGATACAAGTAGTTTTGAAGTAACGATGGATTGGACCTACGAAGAAGATAAATATTATCGAGTAAATAGCCTATACACTTATGATCCTGCCGTTAATTATTATATTTTAGCAAATAATACTTATCAAATAGATAATACAGTAACAGAAGACAACTTTCAGTCAAAAATGCAAACTGGTCTATATCTAGAAAAAGATGATGCAGATGGTTTCTTCGGATATGCCTGCGGGAAATATGAGGCAGATACAAATAAGCCATGCATGGATGTTCATGTAGAATTAGAAGTTAGTCAAAAAAATACATAAAAAAGCAGTTTTGAAATAAAACTGCTTTTAATTATTTAACTGACTAAATTGAAGCTTAATAGACATCAGCGCTTGACTAGTATCACTAGTTGCTGCTTCTGTATCAGCTTGATTATCCATTGTACCATCTTCATCATCCCATTTTATATAGATTCTAAAGACCGTCTGGTTAGTATTTTTAGAAATCTGTTGAACAATTCCAGTATCAGTAGAATAAGTTAGTCTCTCATCAGCATCACTAACAGGATTAATAACATAAGATAAAGTCTTTAAATCAGAAACAGTAGAATCTACAGAAACATCAGAATGAATAGTACATAAAAAATTAACATCTACATCACTGGCATCAATCACAATAGTATAATATCCAGTAACACCCGGAGCAATCACTCCTTCTTTCGTATTTTCAGACTCTAAAAATGTAGGTTTAATAGTAGTTGTTAGTGTTTTTTTATTAGCAATATCTTCACCGTTAACTTTAATATTCCAACTAGCAATATCAGAAGAAACTGTTCCTTCCAGCTGCCTTCGATATTTAGCATAAGAAGACTGAAATAAGTAAAGAAGACAACAACTAACTAAAACGATAAACAAAATAACAAATTTTAAATCTTTTTTCTTAGCATTAGTCATAAGACACCTACCTTACAACTAATTTTATCACAGAATAAAAGAAATAAAAAGTGTGTAAACTAAAAAAACAAACAGTAAAATTATTTACTATAGAAAAAAAGATATGATATATTCATAGTAAGGATGTGAAAATATGAAAAAGAAAATAGGATTAATCATAGGAATGTCTCTAGCAACCATATTGTTAACAGGGTGTGATGGAACGGTAACAAGAGATATAAGACATGCAGGTTTTACCCTATCAAATAATGAGTTTGTTTGTAGTGAGTTAATGCCAATAGGAGAGAGTTCTGAACCTAATGACAAAATACTATTTATGAATGAAACTTATGCAATTACAGAAAATGGTAATTTATATGATATATCATTATCACAATCTTATAGTAATAATCAAAATTGTAAAAAAATAAATTTTGAACAAGATATCATCGCTTATATGGATAGCAGTATATTAAAAGGAGAAGATAATAAGTACTATTATGCTCCAGGTACCAATAATACAACACCATTAACAGAGGTAACAGCAAACGACAGTAATTATCAGCTTTATACATTACTACTAGGAAATGAAAATGTAAAAAAAGTAATAACGGTAGACTCTAATGCTGGAATTTATTATGTTTTGGAAAATGATGGAGTAGTATACCAATATACAATTACAAGACAAGACTATTCCGCACCTTATACGCTAGTATCAAAAGAACCAGTATATGATAAAGAAAAATATGGAGAAATCGTTGATTTTAATTATGCAGGAGACTCGACTACAACCTATATCAAAACAAATACAGAAATTTATCATATGCAAAAAACAAATGAAGAAGAATGTACAAAATATGCTGATGTAGAATGTAAATACACCATGAAAAAAGATGAAACTCTAACTAAATATTATAAGGAAGAACCAAAAATATTATATTACGGATCATCTATTTTGATCACTACTTATCAAAAAGAATTTACGCCGATTGCGTAAGTTCTTTTTTTGACAAAAGCACGGTTTTATGCTAAAATAACGCAATTAAGAGACAAGGAATATGAGTGAGTAAAAGGAGAAACAAATGGAAACAAATAACGAGCAAAAAAAAAGAGATAATTTATTTATAAGTAAGTTAAATGAAAAAGATGTAAATCATTTTACATCAGATATAGGATTATTCTTAAGAAGAAAATGCGATGTTCCATATAAACTAGTAGCACACGAAATTTGTGGTGTCCATGTCCTAAAACCTGAATCAGATATCACATTATCAGACGAAGAATATTTTAATAATTTAAGTGAAGAGAAAATTCCTCTTTCAAGTTATGATTTAAAAAAAGGAAAACATAATGTTATAGTTGAACGATATCCAAAATTAAATAAAAATGAGCCATATATTTTTGTATGTAATCATACCTGTCCAGAAGATATAGAAACAGTGCTTAATGTGTTAGATAGAAATGCTTATCTAGTATTAGGATCAGTAAAAACACTAAGAGAAGAATCAGATGGATATTTGGTATGGTTAAATGGGACGATACCATTTGATATCTCAAATGAAAAAGAAAAAAGAACTGTAATTCCTAAAGCAGAACGAGTATTAAAAACAAATAGTATTTTAATATTTCCAGAAGCATCTCACAATCTTCATCCCAGTAAAATAGTCAATAACTTATATGATGGACCAGTAAATATGGCCTTAAACTCCGGTAGAAAAATAGTAATAGTAAGTTTAATTAGAGATAGTGAGAATAATGTTTCCTATGTAGATCTAAGTAATCCAGTAGATATAATGAGAATAAATGAAGAACTAGATGAACAATTTTCATATAATGAGGAAAAACTACCAGTAAAAGAATATAACAAGAAAAAAATTAAAAGAATGACTGCTATACTTAGAGATAAAATGGCAACTTCGATAATGCATATTTTATTAAGACACGAAGAGCCATTAATAAGAAAAGACTATAGAAATGTAGAAGCATATCTTAGAACAATGAAAGTTTATGATTCTACTAAGAAATTACATTGGAACGAAAATGATGATTTTGAAGGAGAATTTAAGACTAAACAAACGCCAGAAGAACAAACACATCAAGAAATAATTCATGATCTAGCAAATTTAGCAACAACAAAAGATATTGGCTTTGACCAAAGTAGCTGGACAACACTAGCAGAAGATTTAGAAAACAAAAATGCACCAAAAATGATGAAGAAATATGTCAAACAACTAACTAAATTAAATTAAGAAAATATGGAAAAACTTAAATTATCATTGCTAAAACTATGAATTTTTATTAATATATAATCAGAGGTGGTATATAATGATAGAGTTTGAAATACCATTTGTTTGTTTAATTTTTACAGCACTTATTTCCATAATTTTCTTTACTAAAAAGAAAATTGATTTAGAAGAAAATTATTATTACAAAAACATACTAATCTTTACACTTTTAGTAAACGCAACAAATTTTATATCTCATTATATGGCCAGTATATTTGCTAAAGACTATATCAGTGATTGGTTTGCAACAATATTTGCAAATATTAATAAATTAGGTTCATTATTTATTGTAATTATAACAACCAATATCTTATCTTATATTTTGTATATAAGTTTTGAAAAATATAGACAAAATTTCTTAAAAAATAAAAAGATTAATTATATTTTTTATATAGTAATTGGTATATTAATATTTTTATTAAATTTTGATGTATATAAAATAAGTGAAGTAACTAGTGGACGAGGATCAGCCGTCATTTTGACATTTAGTATTGTATTTCTTGATTTAATAGCAGCATTTATAATTGCTCTAACAAATATAAAGAAATTTGATAAAAGGTATTATGCTATTTATTTTATTATTCCTCTAATATCCTTACTAGGTATTTTTGTTATGTTTCATCCACAATTTAATATATATGATTTAATTTTAAGTCTATTATGTTATTTGATGTATTTTACAATAGAAAATCCAGATATGAAAATGATTGTAGAATTAAATACAGCAAAAGATCAAGCAGAACGTGCAAATCGTGCCAAAAGTGATTTTCTATCAAGCATGTCTCATGAAATTCGTACTCCATTAAATGTCATCGTAGGATTATCAGAAGATGTAAAGGAAAGAAACAATTGTCCTGAAGATATGAAAGAAGATTTAGAAGACATAGTATCTGCATCCAAAACGTTATTAGAGATTGTCGGAAACATTATGGATATTAATAAAATAGAAAGTGATAAACTAGAAATAACAGAGGCAACGTATAATCCTAAAAAAGAAATAGAAACTCTAGCCAAAGTAGAGGGAACCAGAATAGGAGAAAAGCCAATTGATTACAGAATAAATATTGCTGAAGATATTCCATATCAATTAATTGGTGATAAATTACATATAAAACAAATTATAAGTAACTTACTTTCTAATGCCATTAAGTATACAGAAAAAGGAGTAATAGAATTAACAGTAAAATGCATTAACCAAGAAGAAAAATGCCTATTAATGATTAGTGTTAAAGATACTGGTAGAGGAATAAAATCAGAAGATATCAATAAACTATTTACTAAGTTTGAACGACTAGATGTAGAAAGAAACACAACAACAGAAGGAACAGGTCTAGGACTAGCAATTACTAAAAAATTAGTAGAATTAATGAATGGAGTAATTAATGTAGAAAGCAACTTTGGAAAAGGTTCTATTTTCATGGTGCAAATTCCTCAAAAAATAGACAAAGTAACAAAACCATTAACAGAAGAAGAATTACTAAACACAGCAGAACTTCTAATAAAAGGAAAAGTAAATATCAGCAATAAAAAAATATTAATTGTAGATGATAATAAATTAAATATCAAAGTAGCAAGAAGAAGTCTAGAAGAATTTAATCTAGTAATAGAAGAATGCTATAATGGAAAAGAATGTCTAGAAAAGATAAATTCTGGAGAAAAATATGATTTAATTTTAATGGATATTATGATGCCAGAAATGAGTGGAGAAACTGCATTAGCTGAGTTAAAAAAGCAAAAGGATTTCAATACGCCGGTAATTGCCCTAACAGCAGATGCTATTGCTGGAGCAGAAGAAAAATATAGACAAGAAGGCTTTATAGATTATATTGCTAAACCATTTACAAAAGATCAAATTAAAATAAAATTAGACAAAATATTTAAAAAACAAGAAGAACAAGATCAAAATATAGAAATGTTATAACAAGAGGTGAAAGTATGAAACTAGCAACAAATTGGAAAGACTATGAATTAATTAAAACATCTCGTGGACAAAAATTAGAACGTTGGAATGATATTTATCTTCTTAGACCAGATCCACAAGTTATCTGGGACCAAGGAGAGTTGTATGAGGAATATCATAAATTACTTCATGCAGTATATCATCGTAGTAATAAAGGTGGAGGAAGCTGGGAAAACATAAAAGAAACACCTGCATCTTGGAAAGTAGAATATAAAGGATTAATTTTTAATATCAAACAAATGGGATTTAAACATACAGGACTATTTCCGGAACAAGCTGTAAATTGGGACTTTATGATGGAAAAGATTAAAAAGGAAAATAGAAAAGTAAAAGTATTAAACTTATTTGCCTATACCGGAGGAGCAACCATCGCATGTCTTAGTGCAGGAGCCTCTGTTACCCATGTAGACTCTTCTCGAGGAATGATAGATTGGTGTAAAGAAAATGTCAAAGATAATGGTCTAGAAGGAAAAGAAATTCGTTATTTAGTAGATGATGTTGTCAAATTTGTAGAAAGAGAAATTAGAAGAGGCAATAAGTATGATGCTATTATTATGGATCCACCAAGTTATGGAAGAGGTGCAAACAAAGAAGTCTGGGATATAGAAAAAAGTCTAAACTATCTAGTAACACAATGTAGCAAAATATTAAGTGATGACCCGTTATTTTTTATCATAAATTCCTATACAACCGGACTTTCTGCAACAGTATTAGAAAATATATTAAAACTAACGGTAAATAAGCATAAAAAAGGTCAAATTACTTGCGGAGAAATAGGTCTAAAAGGAACAAAAGATAATTTAGTATTACCTTGTGGAATATATGGAAGATGGGAAAAAGATGAATAAAATAAATGTGTTATATGAGGATAATCATATACTAGTAGTGGAAAAGCCAATCAATATGTTAAGTCAAAGCGATAACACGAAAGATCAAGACTTACTAAGTTTAGTAAAAGAGTATATCAAAGAAAAATATCATAAACCTGGAAATGTTTACGTAGGATTAGTTCATAGACTAGATAGACCGGTAGGAGGAGTAATGGTATTTGCTAAAACGTCAAAAGCTGCCAAAAGACTATCGGAAGAGCTTCGTACTCATCAAATGAAAAAAACTTATCTAGCCATTGTAGAAGGAATAATAGAAGAAGAAAAAGGAACATATTGTGACAAAATATTACGTCTAGAAAATGGAAATAGTGTAATAGATAGTCAAGGAAAAGAAGCTATACTGGATTATCAAGTATTAAAAAGAAATAAAGAACAAAATAAAACACTAGTAAAAATTTTTTTACAAACCGGTAGACACCATCAAATACGAGTACAGTTTGCTTATCACCAACATCCTTTATGTGGAGATCAGCGCTATGGTAAACAAGATAAAACTCAAATTGCTTTATATGCTTACCAATTAGAACTTATTCATCCTACAACGAAAGAAAAATTAACATTTAAAAAATTGCCAGCTAGAATAGATCATTGGACACAATTTACAGTGTCAAGCGATGTACAATAGATAAAATGTTTGCAATTGCAAATATTTTTTGCTATCATAATATTAGAATAAAAAGTAGAGGGAGTCGATATAATATGGATTTTAGTTTAGATTGGTTTTTATCTATACCAGGATTATTAATAACAGGAGGAGTGTTATTATTTCTTATAGCATTTATTCTGTTAATTGTAACAATGTTAAAGAAGAAAAAAGAAAACAAAAGTACGGATGCATCAGCAGCTACCAATGCAAGTGCAACTCCTACAGCAGCTGCACCAAATCCAGCAGCGCCAGGAACAATGCCAGCACCAGCACCTGCAACTGGTGCAACTAGTGCAGTACCAGAGATGACGTCTCCAAGTGTAACTGGAGGATCAATTATGGATATTCCTGCACCAATGGCAGGACAACCACAAGGAATGAATATGAATGCCAACATGAATACTATGATGGGAACACAACCAATGCCACAAGCACCAATGAATGTAAGTGTAGAGCAGATGCCAGCTCAAATGCCAATGGATACAATGGTACAGCCACAACCAATGGCACCAATGGAACCAATGGCTCAAACCGTTCAAGTTCCAGCAACAGAACCAATAGCACCAATGGAACCAATGACTCAAACCGTTCAAGTTCCAGCAACAGAACCAATAGCACCTGTTACTCCAGCACCTGAAGCAATGGCAGTACAAGGAGTAGCACCAGTAGTAGAGACTCCACAAGTATCAGTTGTTGATCCAATGACACAGAATGTACAAGCACCAGAAGTTCTACCAGCAACTTCAATGGAGGCACCAGTAATGCCAACTGTAGAGCCAATTGCACCACAAGTTGCTACACCAGAGCCTATTGCTCCAACAGCACCAATGCCAGAAGCACCAGTGATGCCAACTGTAGAACCAGCTGCGCCAGTACAACCTGAAATGCCAAATGCACAGCCAATAGCACCAGTGGAGCAACCATTTGTAGAACAGGCACCAGTACAACCTCAACCAACAACTGGACCAGTAATTTATGGAGGAGCCAACCCTATTGTACCTGAGATAAATATTAATGAGACACAACATCAAATCTATGGAGGAGCAAATCCTTTAGAAAATACACAATCTATTCCAATTTCTAATTTAACTGGCCAACAAAATGTAGTACAAACACCACAACCAGAGCCAACAATGGTTACACCACAAGTAGCGCCAGTAGCAGAAACGAATAACATAGGACAATAAAAAGCTTAAAAGCTTTTTTTCTTTATCAAGGTATCTTTATGCTAAAAAAAGTAATATTAACACTCTATGTAATAATCATAGGAATAGCAATTGGAGTTATTGTGGTATCAATGAATAGAAACGAACAAGGTCTAATTCAATTTGGAAATACTATATTAGTAGAAGTAGAAAGTAATGTATTAGAACCAAAACTTGTAATAGGAGACCTAGTATTAGTAAATTCTAAAGAGCAAAAAGTAAAAGAAAAAGATATTATTACATATTTTACTTTAGAAAATCAAAAATCAGAAATTCGTACTAATGAAATAGCAGCCATCACAGAAGATGTGAATGGAGTGACCATCTATTCATTAAAAAAAGAAGATGGAACAATCGAAAATATTGATAATAGCTGTATTATAGGAACATATAAATTATCTATACCTTATGCCGGTACAATTTTAAATTATATATTATCAAAAGATGGCTTTTTAACAGTAACATTGGTACCAGCAATTATTTTATTTTTAATCATGCTATTAAAATTTGTAATGGAAGTAATTCCTAAAAAGCAAATATAAGACCTAATAGGTCTTTTTATATTAGAAAAACAAAAGAAATTTAAGTTTACTTAATAAAGATGTCTTGATATAATGACAATAGGTGATTACATGAAGAAAGTAGCGATATTATCATTACATTTAGGTTATGGCGGAATAGAAAAATCAGTAGCCGCTTTAGCTAATATTTTATGCGAAAAATATGAAGTGGAAATTGCCTGTACATATCAACTATATAAAGAACCAGGTTTTAAAATTGATGATAGAGTAAAAATTACTTATCTTGTAAAAAACTATGTTCCAAATAAAAAAGAGTTAAAAGAAAGCTTAAAAAAGAAAAAATTAATTTCTGCTTTCAAAGAGGGTCTAAAATCAGTAAAAATACTTTATCTAAGAAGAAAAACTATGATAGACTACATAAAACATAGTGATGCTGATTATATCATTTCTACTAGAGACATTTTTGATCGCTGGTTAGGAGACTATGCAAATAGTGATACCATAAAAATTGGCTGGGAACATAATCATCACCATAATAATAAAAAATATGCAATCAATATTATTCGTTCTTCTTGGAACTTAGATTATCTAGTTTTAGTATCGAAAGACCTTACTAAATTTTATAAAAATGAAATGCGTAAATCTAAATGTACTTGTGTATATATACCTAATGTCTTAGATTCTATTCCTAAAAAACTAGCACCTTTAAAAGAAAAGAGACTAATTTCAGTAGGCCGACTATCTAAAGAAAAAGCACCAGAGGATTTAGTAAAAATTTTTAACTTATTATCAAAAAAACATCCAGATTGGCATTTAGATATCATAGGTGATGGAGAAGAAAGAGAAAAGATAGAATTATATATAAAAAATCATAAATTAGAGGAAAAAATAACATTACATGGTTTTCAAAATAAAGACTATATTGACAAATATTTACATAAATCTTCACTGTACATAATGACATCTCTAACAGAGTCTTTTGGCATTGTTTTACTAGAAGCTATGTCTCATGGCATACCGTGTGTTGCCTTTTCCTCAGCAGAAGGAGCAAGAGAAATAATTACTAGTGGAAAAAATGGTTATCTAATAAAAAATAGAAATTATAGCGCTATGATAAAAAAAATAGAAGACATAATGAAAAAAGATGATGTTAGAAAGCAATTAGGAAAAGAAGCAAGAAAAAGTATAAAAAAATATACAAAAGAAGTAGTGCAAGAAGATTGGTATGAATTATTAGAAAAGAAGGTAAAAAAATGAAAAGGCAGGTATTATTTATTTCTTCTACCGGAGGACATTTAGACGAATTAATGCAATTAAAACCATTATTTGATAAATATGACTATCATATTATTACAGAAAAAACAAAATCAAATTTAAAGTTAAAAGAAAAATATAAAGACAAGATTGGATTTTTAGTATATGGAACAAAATTGCATAAGTTTACCTATGTATTTAAGTTACTATATAATTGCTTTAAAAGTCTATATTTCTATATTAAATTTCATCCGGATTATATTATAACAACAGGCACTCATACTGCGGGACCAATGTGTTGTATTGGCAAACTATTAGGTAGTAAAATTATCTATATTGAAACATTTGCAAACATCAACACCAAAACTTCAACAGGAAAATTAATTTATAAGTTCGCAGATCACTTTATTGTACAATGGCCTTCTATGAAAAAAATATATCCAAAGGCAATAGAGGGAGGATGGATTTATTAATGATATTCGTAACGTTAGGAACACAAGATAAAACATTTGAAAGACTATTAAAAGCAATAGATAAAGCAATTGAAAATGGAGAAATAAAAGAAAAAGTAATAGTCCAAGCTGGAAATACAAAATATGAATCCAACAACATGGAAATATTCGATTTAATTAGCCAAGACGAATTTCAAAAGTTAGTAGATAAATGTGATTTATTAATTACCCATGGCGGTGTAGGCTCTATTTTATCAGCAGTAAAGCAAGGAAAAAAAGTAATTGCTGCTGCCAGACTAAAAAAGTATAATGAGCATGTAAATGATCATCAAAAGCAAATAATTCATGAGTTTGAAAAAGAAGGGTACCTAATTGAATTAAAAAATTTTAATCAAATAGGAAAAACGTTAAAAAAAGCAGAAAATTTTAAGCCTAAAAAGTTTAAATCCAATACAGATAATATGATTAATTTAATAGAAAATTTAATAGAAAATGATAATCATATATCATGGTACAATAAAATAAAAGAAATTTTATGGTATGGAGTTTTTGGTATACTAACAACGTTAATTAATATTATCAGTTTCTATCTATTAGATAAGACCGGTATGAATGTTTACATAAGCAATCTAATAGCTTGGATTTTATCAGTATTATTTGCATTCATAACGAACAAGCTATTTGTATTTAATTCAAAATCACTAGACAAAGCAATAGTTATGAAAGAAATGATTTCCTTTTTCTTTTTTAGAATCTTATCACTAGGTATAGATATGGCAGGAATGTATATTTGCATCAGTCTTATAAATATAAATAAATTAGTATCAAAAATAATAATGAATATAATTGTCATAATTTCTAACTATATATTCAGTAAAATTTTTATTTTCAAAAACAAAGAGTAGAATAACTCTTTTTTTGTAACTATTCAGACTATGAAAAAAATAAAGTGTAAAAAGTAGTGTCAACGATACTGCTTTTTTCGTTTATAT